>JARFRL010000386.1 GCA_029287275.1 Pontiella desulfatans | reverse complement strand
TGCCTGCAACATGCTCGCCCAGGCCGGATTCACCAATGCTTATAACATGGTCGACGGCATGGAAGGTGATGGTCACGGAGACTCTGAGAGCGAGCCGAAGGGCGGATGGAAAAACACCGGATGTCCATGGACGAAAAAAATAACGCCTGATCAGATGGTGCTGCCTCAGGTTGCTGCAAGGTAGTTGTGGATGAGAATCAATACAAACAGGGAGTGTTATGAAATCAAAATACAGTTGTTTAGCATGTATCTGCGCGGTTGCATTATGTGCATCTGTTGTGGCGCAAACAAACGAAACCACGCAAACCGTGGTTGCGGTTGAAGCCACGCAGCCGATCGAGTTGGAAGATACGACTTCCAGCAAATGGAGTTTCGATGTGTCGCTCTACCTGCTGGCTCCTGGCATGACGGGCGATGCAACAATTAAAGGCCGTGCGGCGGATATGGATGTCGGGTTTGATAAAATCTGGGACAATCTTCATATGACCGGAATGGGCAGCGTGCGCATTGGCTATGGGAAGTGGTCTCTTAATACCGATGTCATTTATATGGATCTCGAAGCTGACGCTGACACCATGCTCGGTCCGGTTGAAATCGGATTTGAACAATGGATGGTTGAGCCGAGCTTGAGCTATCGCTTTAGCCCGAAGTTCGAGGTGCTGGCAGGAGCCCGTTATAGCAACCTGAGCGGCGAGCTCAGTGGTCCTGGACCTGTGCAACCGTCGGGTACGCAGGACTGGTGGGATCCGATTGTGGGCGGAGAGATTAATCTGCCGTTTGCTGAAAAATTCAGCGCCAACCTTCGTGGCGACATCGGTGGCTTCGGTGTTGGGTCGGATTTATCCTGGCAGGCGTTTCCATACCTTGGATGGCAGTTTACGGATTGGGGTGGAATTCAGTTGGGCTACCGCTGGCTATACATGGACTACGAGGACAGTGAAAAAGGATTTAGCTATTCAGTCATGACACAGGGGCCGCAACTCGGTCTTACTGCCAGCTTCTAAGAATTAGGTGAAGACGCTCTGCGCCCTCCCGGGCGCAGATGTTTTGTGGACAGGGAGAATGATATGAACTGTAAGTGGCCTGTATGGAACCTTGTGTTGTTACTGACGTTGTCGGTTGCAGCGCAGGAGGGTGAGGAGAAGCCGAGCAATTGGCATGTTGCCGGAAGCCTGGTTTACAGCTCGCGCGCGCTGGATGGATCGGTGGTGAGCAAGAATAGCATTTCCGAAGGAGTTTTCGGCACGCTGGTCGCGACCGGCGATTCCATGAACGTGGGTGAGGCCAATGGTTTGATGCTGGCACTGGCGGTGCAGTACAAGCGGTTCGGCATCGGGCTCAACTATATGCCGACATCGTTTCAAGGGAGTGGATTCGCTCTCGCGGAAGTCGGCACGGCCGGTGGAGGCGCGTTCATCAAAACCCCGTTGGAAACCGACATCGATATCGAGATGCTTTTGGCGAACGTGTACTACAACTTCATCCAGACCTCGAATTCGGTCTTTGGCGTGGGCGCGGGTTTGGGGCGAACGGAGATTGATTTCAGCATGGTTCCCGGAACAGGAAACGCGCTCGTGTATGAAGGTGTCCAGCCCTTTGGCTTCCTGAATCTGCATATGCGGAACCAGTATAAGAAATTCATATACGGGTTCGTCCTGAACGGATTGAGCATGGAGTTCGAGGGCGCCAATATCGTCTATTCCGACTACAAGGTCGACCTCGGCTACCGGCTGGTCGATAAACGGGTTAAGCTCGATCTGGTCGGCGGTTACCGCATGGTGAATTTCGCCATTGATCTCGCCGGACAAAGCAGTGAGATCGCGGTCGATGTCACGCTCGAAGGACCTTTTCTCGGCGTGAATATGTTATACTGACACGCGGCGTAGAACATGATATTCATGGAATCAGCGAAACCTCGGATCGCTTGACTAATCGAAATGAAGAAGGACTTCTTTCTAATGAAAAGATACCGCGCGTTGATTCCCTTCCTGATTTTTTTCCTGCGCGCCGTGGCTTGTGGGCGGGAGGACGATTCCTCGCGCCCGAAGATCGGGTTGGTGTTGGGCGGAGGCGGCGCGCTGGGAATTTCCCACATCGGGGTCCTGCGGGTGCTTGAGGAACAGCGCGTGCCGATCGACTATATTTGCGGAACGAGCATGGGCGCCATCATCGGGGGGCTCTACGCCAACGGCATGTCGCCGGACGAGATTCAGGCCTTTCTCGAAGGGCTGGACTGGAACGAGGTGATGAGCGACGAGACGCCGCGGCGCGAGCTGTACTTTCGCCGTAAGCTCGAGAGTCAGCGCTACGTCATTAAAATGGGCGTGGGCCGGGAAGGGCTGAAACTGGGCACCGGTTTGGCGGCCGGACAAAAGTTCAACAATTTGCTGCAACTCCAGGTGCAACGGACGGCGGACATCACCGATTTCGATCAGTTGCCCATCCCGTACCGCGCGGTCGCCACCGATTTGCAAGCGGGCGCCGCGTATGTGATCGACCATGGCGACCTGTCGCGGGCCATGCGCGCCAGCATGGCCGTGCCCGGGGCGTTCACCACGGTGGAGCTCGACGGGCGCCTCCTGGTGGATGGCGGCATCGTCAACAACCTGCCGGTGGACGTGGCGAGGGAAATGGGCGCGGACCTCATCATCGCGGTGGATGTGGGTTCGGCTTCGGATCACGTGGAAATGGAGGAACTCGAATCGTTGCCCGGCATTCTGGCGCGCACCTACGCCATCATGCAGCGGCCGGAGCAGATCAAGCAGTTCGAGACGGCCGATATCGGCTTGCGGCCGAAGTTGGCCGACTTCACGGCCTCGCAGTTCCATCGGGTGTCGGAGTTGGTTCCTCCCGGCGAGGCGGCGGCGCGCGCCCAGTTGGCGGAGCTCTCAACGCTGAGCATTAGTCCGGAGGAATATCAACGGTATCTGGAGCGGCAGCGCCGCGCCGACCCGCCGCCGCCGCGGATCAAGAGCGTCGAGGTCGCGGGGAATCATCGGGTCAGCGAACGCAGCATCCGCGGGCGGATCTACAGCGAGCCGGGCGCGTTGTTCGATCCGCGCGTGACGGAGCATGATCTGATGCGCGTTTTCGGCATCGGCGAATTCGAGCAGGTGTTGCGCGAGCTGGAAAAAAGCGCCGACGGATCCAGCACGTTGACGTACGAGGTGATGGAGGATCCGGTCGGTCCGCTCTACCTCGCCGCGGGGATCAGACTCCATAGTAATTTCGAAAACGACACGGATTGGAGCGTTCTGCTAAACTTGACGCGCCGAAGCCTCAACGCGCTGGGCGCGGAGTGGCGCAACGAAGTCGTGTTGGGCACCACGCAGGGGGTTCTCTCCGAGTTTTATCAGCCGCTTAATTATGGAGGTTATTTCTTCGTCGCGCCGACGGTGGATTTCCGGTCGGAGATTCAGGATCTTTACGACGACAAGGATCACGTCGCCGAGTACAACGTGGACACCAGCGAAGTCGTAATTGATTTTGGCGTTCAATTGCGCCACTTCGCCGAGCTACGCGTCGGACCCGTCGTGGGCAACGGCCAAGGAAACGTCAAGATCGGCCTCGCGGGGCTGCCCGAGTTCGACGACGATTTCGTGGGTCCGGCCTTCAGTCTGATCGTCGACCGCGAGGACCGAACCTATTTCTCGCGCGAAGGGTATTACTTCATGGTGGAGGGGTTCTTCCCCGACGAAGCCTACGGGGGCGATGTCTCGTACAATAAACTGTCGGTCGCGGCGCGTAAGAATTATTCCATCAACGACCACACGGTGACCGTTGAACTGAAATACGGCGGCTCGTTGGGGACGGATTTGCCGGGATACACGCAATTCACGCTGGGCGGTCCGATCGGTTTTTCGGGGCTGGCCAAGGATCAGTTCCGCGGCTCGACGCTGGGGGTCGGGTCGCTGGGATACCGCTACCGCCTCAAGGAGCTTCCGTCTCAGTTGGGAAAGGGGATCTACGCGCTGACGTGGGGCGATGTCGGCAACGTCTGGGAGGACGAAATGAATTCCGACGTGCGATACGGCGCGACCGTGGGATTGGGCGTCGATCTGAACTTCGCTCCGCTCGCGATCACCTATGGCTACGCCGCGGGCGGGTATCACAGTTTCTATTTTTCTCTGGGGAATCAGTTTTAACCACGGGCCCCGCGAGAAAAAGGCGTTCCTGTTTTTAGGAACGCCTTTTCAAGTTCTCGATCCGGCCTCAGAGCCCGTAGGCCGAGAGGTCGAGGCCGAACGCCGCGGGATCCAGCCCGTAGCCCTTGAGCGCGTCGAGATAAACCGTGGCTTGGTCCTTCAACCCCGCGAACTGATCGTTGTATTTCGCGAGCGTGGATTTGAGCTCCTTGCCCTTGGCGCCGAACTTCTGGGTCCACTTCAGATCCTTCACCTGTTGGGCGTAGTCGGCGACCTTCGCTTGCGTGTCCTGGAACACGGCGCCGTACCGGCTCAGATAGGCGGTCAGCTTCGCGGGGTCCATCGCCGCGGCCTTGGCCTTGATGTCGTCGAAGCTTTTACCGAGGTCCGCGAGGATTTCTTCCTTTGGAACGTCGATCTTCGCGGCGGCTTCTTTAATCTTCGCGATCGCGGCGTCGGTCATCGCTCCGGCTTGGCCCGCGATTTTGTCCACTTCCGCGGAAGCCGTGGCGGCGGCCTCGTTGGCCTGTTTCTCCGCGGCGGCCGTGTCGAGCGAGAAGCTTCCATCCTCGCCTTTCTTTAAGAATCCACTACCGAACACGAACGCCGTCGCGATCATCAATAGGCCAAGTTTTTTCATCATGTGCTCCCGGTTTAAGGTTTTGTTTCCAGTGCTGGAAATACTATCCGAACGGCGGGACCTGTACAGTCGGAACTTCCAATGAATACGAGGGTCGCGCCGTGGCGCGCTATAATTTATCGGCGCGAAAAGGTGGTGAACAAGGGAGTGTTCTCGTATAGTTACGCCCTAGTGAACAGGAGGTGCGGGATGAAGCTGGCATGGAGATCGAGATTTGTCGCGGCGTTGAGTTTGGCGGCCGCGGGGTTGGTGAACGCCGAGCAATACGGGTTCGTCGGGGCGCGGGCGACCGGCATGGCCGGAGCGAACGCGGCGTCGACCCGCGACGCGACGGCGCAGTGGCACAATCCGGCGGCGTTCGGATTCATGGGGCGCGAGCAATGGGCGTCGAACGCGGTGGATAACGGGAATCTGGCGAATCAGAATTTCAGCATGGAAGTGTTTGGCGTCGGGGGCGGTCTCACCGCGACCGAGAACATGGGCCGCTACCTCGATATTCTGGCCGACATCCAATTCGACGCCTTTGAAAAAGGAACGCTCTCGGCCAACGGCGAAAGCGTGAAATCGCTGCTGGCGGTGGCGGGCATTGTTGAAACGATCGACAGTGGCGACGCTCTCTACGCGGATGTGTCGGCCGGTCTGTCCGCGCAAATCGGCCGGCTGGGGATTGGACTGCGCATGTTCGGTGAAGGCGCCGCGTTCGCGCTTCCCGATCGCGAGAACCTATCGCTCGTCACGTTCGTCGACGGGCCCGATTTGGCGAACGAAATTAGGACCGCGGCCATCAACGACGGGTTCAACGGCGCGGGCTACGCGTATGGCGTGCTGACCCCGGATCAGCGGGAAAACCTGCGCTCGACGTTAAGCCTGGCGAGCGCGGATGACGACGCCATTAAATTCATAGACGCCAAGCTCGGCGAGCTCGCCGCGGCCGGCGATTTCACCGGCGAGGAAGTCTCCGGCGCGTTGAGCGCTTTTGGAGAACTGCTGCCGGGCGGGAACAGCATCGAAAGCAATCAGACGGCGGTGGTCGGGCGCGGTTTCGCGATGGTCGAGGTGCCCGTGAGCTACGGCTGGGCGTTGAACGAAAACCTTTCCATCGGCGTGACGGCCAAGGCGATGTTCGGCAGCGTGCTTGGCGCGCAGCTTTGGATTTTCGATGAGAACAACGAAAAGGTGCTGGATGATTTGTCGGACAACTACGAGAGCTCGGTGAGCTTCGGTCTGGACGTGGGCGTGCTGTACCGAATCCCCAACTTTCAATTCGCGTTCGTGGGACACAATTTGAACCGGCCCTCCTTCAGTGGTTTCACGGATACGGTAAACATTGGTGGCGTCGAGCGGGCGGTCGAGATTCCGGATGTGAACATTGATCCCCAGCTGACTTTCGGAGCGGCGTTCATGCCTTCGGAGCGATTGACGCTCGAGGCGGATTTCGAGCTGCTTGAAACGGGTACCTTGCTGGACGGCTACACGATTCAGCGGCTGTCGTTCGGCGGTGAGGTGGATGTTTGGATGCTGGCCCTGCGGCTTGGCGCCTACAACAATATCGCGGCCTCGTGGCAGGACTGGGTCGCGACGGCCGGTGTCGGGGCTCGGATTTTCGGCGTCCGCGCCGACATCGGCGGCGCCTATTCGCTGGGGAACTCGGTGGATTACGGCGGATCGAGCATTCCGTCCGAGGCCCGGCTCTACGCGAGCATCGGGCTCGATTTCTAATCCACGGCAACCGATCTTAACCCCGGATTCCGAGCCCGAAACGAGAGCGCGAAGAGGCCGAGCGCGGCGGCGAGGCAGAGCAGATGCGCGGGCGTGTAGCCGCCAAACCATTTCATGAACCCGCCGTAGATCGCCGGGCCGACCGCGCTGAAAATCACCATGAAGGTCATGCAGAGCCCGCTGATCGCGCCGAGGTGCTCGCGGCCGTAATACCGCGGCCACGTGACGCTCATGAGCAACCCGAACAAACCGGAGGCGACGCCGTTGCCCGCGATGATGACGGCGATGGGCCAGCCGGGCGCGAGGCGCGTCAGCCCGACCAGGTTGAGCGCCATCGCGGCGAGCATGAGCGCCAGCAGCCAGCGGAGTTGGACGCGGTCGCAAATCCACCCCCCGATCAAGGTCGTCGCGATGCCCACGTAAGCGGAGGGCGGGAAAATCGCGAAGCCGTCGGCGCCGGTCATGCCGGCTTGCGTGAAGATGGATTCAACGTGGAACGTGACGGCGGTCATCACCAACGCTTGCAGCGCCATGGCGATCGAGAAAATCCAGAAGGGAAGCGTCCGCCGCGCTTCGGGCAGCGTGAATTGTTTTCGCGGCGCCTCGGCGCCGTTTTTCGCGGCGTGCTTTCGACCGTCGGGAATCAGTCCGGAGGCCTCGGGGTTGTCGCGGAAAAAGAGCAGCAGCAAGGGCGCGAACAGGACGATCAGCAAAACGCCCAGCAAGCCCCAGGTTCCGGTCCAGTCGCGCTGAACGATGATTCCGCTGAAGAGCGCGGGCGCTTGCGAGAACCCGAGGGTGATCGCCGCGCCGCTGACGCCGCTCGCGAGGCCGCGGTGATGCTCGAACCATTTCATGATCATGTTGCGCGACGACATCGTCAGCACGCCCTGGCCGCTGAAGCGCAGCGCGAAGAAGAGCAGCGCGAGCAGCGCCATCAAGGCGTGGCGGCCGGGGAACACGGCCGCGAGCGCGGCGGCGATATGGTCCGTTTGGCTTAGCGCGAGAAGGACGACCCCGAGCAGAAGACAGGCGCCGCCGCCCATCCAGCGCGCGCCGACGCGGTCGAACAGCTTTCCCGCGGGGGTGATGAGAAAAGAGCTGGAGAACGTCCCGATCATGTAGGCGACGCTCAGGTCGAACCGGTCGATCCCAAGGTCGTGGATCAGGGGCTCGATGAAGGCCGACACGCCGGTGGTCTGGCCGGGCACGCTGAGGAGCACGCCGACCACGCCCCAGAATAGAACCATCCAGCCGTAGAAAAACGGCCAGCGGGCGGGGTTGAAGGGAATCTGTTCGAACGGCTTTTTCATGGCGCGGTTCGGGGACCATAAATGGACGGCTACTTAAAGCAAGCTTTCGTAAAGATCGAAAAAATACTTGAAAGCCATATGGCGTGATGTATAGTGCCAAAAGACATCGGAGATGGATATGAAAATCGAGAAGCGGGAATATACCTGGGAAATCAAGGAGAACGCCGTGAACGAAGCCGCTCTAAAATATGACGTGAAGCTGCGTGTCGTTCCGCGCCCAAAGCCGGATTTGAAGATTCTTGGATTTGAATCCGAGAATGTGATGGAGCAGGTCGCTGAACTGAAAAAAGGATTGCCGGCGGGAATCGCGGACGCGCTGGCTCGAGAGCTGGAGATCAGCCGCAAGGAGCTGGCGCGGGTCGCCGGGGTGGCCGAGCGGACGCTGGTTCGTAAAATCCAGGATGGCCGGTTGACTCCGGATCAGTCTGAGCGGATGGCGCGCGTGGCCCGTTTGTTGAACCGCGCGGTTGAAGTGCTGGGTGGAAAGGAGAGAGCCTTGCGCTGGCTGAAAGCGCCGCGGCCTTATTTCGAGGGAAAACCACCGCTTGACTTCGCGGATACGGAACTAGGGTGTCAGGAGGTGTTCAATCTGCTGGGCCGCGTTGAGCACGGAGTTTTTTCCTGATGCCGACGGCTTGGCGAATCGTCAAGCCCAGCCGCGTTGGTGACGCGTTTTCCGGCGAGGGCGCGCGGCTGTACGGCGGCCGCTGGAATTCCGTTGGGGTTCCGATGGTCTACGCGGCCGAGTCGAAAGCGCTCGCCGCGTTGGAAATCCTGGTTCACGTCGATGTCGGCGAGATCATGAACGACTACCTCTGCGTCCCGGTCTATTTCGACGCGCGGCTGATGAAACGGGTGGACCCGCGGTCGCTCCCCGACAATTGGCGAGCCCCTTCTACGTCATCCTCGACGCGGTCCCTCGGCGACGCGTGGACGGCGGATGGCCTTTCGGTCGTTCTGGAAGCGCCCAGCGTGATCGTTCCCGGAGAAAGCAACTATCTGATCAATCCCCGCCATCCAAATTTCGGGAAACTGAAAATCGATCCGCCCGAACCGTTTGAATTCGATTCGCGGTTGCTGCGACGCCCCTAAATATTTCGGAGCGAACGGGGTTGACTCGTTTCCGCGATTCCTTATAAATGCCCGCTTGTTTTCCCGTAAAACGGAATCCTGACCGAAGGATCATCGCCAAAGGAACAAATACCGCACGTCGCGGGGCGAGCGCCCGGATTCGAAAAAATCCTAACGGGCGGCCGGAGCAACCGGCTTAATTCATAGGGATGCAGGCGGGAACGAAAGGAACAGATGAAATACACAGGACCCAAAATCAAAAAGGCGCGTCGCCTCGGCATCGCGCTTTCCCCGAAATCCGAGAAGTTTCTGGAACGGCGCCCGAATCCTCCGGGACAGCACGGCCCGAACCGTCGCCGCGGCAAGCAGTCCGACTACGGTCGCCAGCTGACCGAGAAGCAGCGCCTGCGCTATCAGTACAACCTGAGCGAAAAGCAGCTCCGCTCCTACTTCAAGAAAGCCGTTCGCAAGCCGGGCAACGCCGGTGAGGTGATGCTGCAGATGCTCGAGTGCCGTTTGGACGCCGTCGTCCTGCGCGCTGGAATGGCTCGTTCCATCTACCAGGCCCGTCAGATGGTTTCCCACGCTCACTTCCGCGTCAACGGAAAGAAAGTGAACATCCCTTCCTACTCGCTGAGCATCGGCGACAAGATCACCGTCCGCGAGAAGTCCAAGGATCTCGACGCGTTCGTGCTGGCGCAGCAAGTCGCCAAGACGCCCGAGTACATCACCGCGAACGACAAAGAGCTGACCGCGGAGCTGAACCGTCTTCCCAACATGGAAGAAGTTCCGGTTACCTGCGAAATCTCAAGCGTGGTCGAGTTCTACGCCCGTTAATCGGACCGTCCGATTAATTCGAAAGCCGCTCCTTCACCGGGGCGGTTTTTTTTGTTCTCAAGGCGCGCGTCGCCGCGTTCAACCTCGATCGATCCATCGATCGCCACGAGGTGCTCTACCGCGCCGTCGGCCGGAACTAAACCCGCCGCGATATGGATTCAAAAAACGGTTGCGCCTGCTGTGCATAGTATATATATACAGTAGGCATGGATGGCGAAGCGTTAGGAATTGATATCGGACCGATCACGCCCGCGGCGGACGGCGCGTTGTACCGGCAAGTGATTGATGGTGTGCGCCGCGAGATCGCGGCGGGCCGTCTCGCGGCGGACACGCGGTTGCCCTCGTTCCGCGTTCTGGCGCAATCGTTGATGGTGAGTTTGATCACGGTCAAGCGCGCCTACGCGGAGTTGGAGAACGAGGGCATCATCTATCGCAAGCAGGGCGTGGGAACGTTCGTGTCGGGTGGGGGAGGCCGCGAAAGCCGGGCCTCGATGAAGAAGGAGGCGGAGGCGTTGCTGGCGAAAGCCGCCCGCGAGACGAGCCGGGCCGGACTTAGCGAAAGCGAATTCATTGAAGCGTGCCGCGCGGCCTACCGCGCGGAGAAGGGGGACTAATGGAATACACGATTGATATAGAAGGACTGGAAAAGAGCCACGGAACGAAATTTAAACTGGGGCCGATGGATCTGCGCGTGCCCACCGGCTCGATCTATGGACTGATCGGCCCGAACGGCGCGGGGAAAACCACCACCATCGATCTGATGATGAACATGGGCCGCGAGGACGCGGGGGACATCCGCGTTTTCGGAAAGCACCATCGCGAAGACGTGGTCGCGGTGAAACAGGAAATCGGCTACGTCAGTCCCGACCTCAATTTCGACGCGTGGGGGAAGGTGCGTCGTCTGCTGGCGTACGTCCGAAAATTCTATTCGAACTGGGACGACGCCTATTGCGCCGAGCTGCTGGACAAGCTGGACCTGAAGCCTTCGGACAAAATCAAGACGCTGTCATTCGGCGGAAAGATCAAGCTGGGACTGGTGGTCGCGCTCGCGCATCGCCCGAAGTTGCTGCTGCTCGACGAACCGACCATCGGGCTCGACGCGGTGTCCAAGCAGCAGATCTTCAGCGAGCTGCTCGCCGCGGTGCGCGATTCGGATCGCACGGTGCTCATTTCCTCGCATGGTCTCGCCGACCTCGAGCGTTTCGCCGACCGGATCGGGTTCATCCGCGACGGGCGGCTTCTGCTCGAAGGGGCCACGGACGAGGTGGTTCAGCGCTACTGCCGGCGCGACTACTCCTTCACCGGCTCCGCGCCAAGCGGCCGCGAGGGATTCATCGTCCAGCAGGTCGAGGCCGGCCGCGTTCGGGCCGTTGTCGATCAAGACGCGGAGCTCGCGGAATGGATCTCGCGGTCGGGCCTGACCGAAATCGCGAAGGCCCCCATGACGCTCGAGGAGCTGTTTATCGCGCTCGCGAAAGAGGAGAATGGCGATGGATAAGCGTGTGTTCGCGCATTACCTGGGCCGCATGGGATGGGGGACCCTCGTGGCGTTTCTTTTTTGCGGGCTGTCGTTTTACGATGGGAAAGTCCTGTCTCTTATAAACATCTGACGCTGCCGACGAC
>JARFRL010000204.1 GCA_029287275.1 Pontiella desulfatans | reverse complement strand
CCCGATCTGGTGGGCATCACCATTGGCCACTACCATCTGGTGGAGCTGCTGGGCGAGGGCGGCTTTGGCGAGGTCTACCGCGCCGTGCAGACCATGCCGCTACGCCGCGAAGTGGCGCTGAAGATCGTCAAGCTGGGCATGGATACCAAGGAGGTGCTTGGGCGGTTCGAGGCGGAGCGCCAGGCCCTTGCCCGCATGGACCATCCCAACATCGCCCAAGTCTACGATGCCGGCGTTTCCGAGACGGGCCGTCCCTATTTCGTGATGGAGTTGGTCCGCGGCGTTCCCTTTCTCGACTATTGCGACCAGTGTCGGTTGCCGCTGTCCGAGCGGATCCGGCTTTTCCAGCAGGTGTGCGACGGCGTCCAGCACGCGCACCAGAAGGGCATCCTCCACCGCGACCTCAAGCCCGGCAATATTCTCGTGTGCGAGGAAAACGGCAAGCCGTTGCCGAAGGTGATTGATTTCGGCGTCGCCAAATCGCTGGAGGAGAAATTGACGGCCCGGACGCTGGTCACCACGCGGGAGCGGGTGATGGGCACGCCGATGTATATGAGCCCGGAGCAGCTCGGGCGCGACGGGGCCGACATCGACACGCGGACGGATATCTATTCGTTGGGCATCATCCTCTACGAGCTGGTGGCGGGAACCGCTCCGCTCCAAGGCGAGCTTTCAAGCCCCCTCGCCATCGCGGAAATGCGGAAGGCGATCATAGAAAAAGAGATTCCGCGGCCCTCTCGACGGCTCCACTCGACGCGGCGCCAAACCACCGCGATTTCCGACGCGCGGCGAATCAAACCCCAGGCGCTCGAACGGTTGCTCCGCGGCGATCTCGACTGGATCGTCATGAAGGCCATTGAGAAGGAGCGCGGCCGGCGCTACGACGACGTCGGCGCGCTCGCGGGGGATCTGGAGCGGCATCTGAACAATGAGCCCGTGTTGGCCAGTCCGCCAAGCAGGGGCTACCGCGCGCGCAAGTTCATCCGGCGCCACCTCATGGTGACGGGGATCATCGCCGGTTTCGGCATGACGCTTTCGCTCGGAGTCGCCGTGTCCGCCATCGGATTCCTGCGCGCGACCAAGGAAGCCGAGCGCGCCCGGAAACAGGAAGCCATCGCCGAGGCCACCTATCGGTTTGTCGCGGATGAGTTGCTTCTGCGCGCCGCTCCTGATGTGGAACCAAACCGGGACATCAAGTTGCGAACGGTCATTGATCAGGCCGCCGACCGGGTGAGTTATCATTTCATGAAACAACCGATCGTATGCCTCCGGGTTCACCGGTTGCTGTCATCGATTTATTACGGTTTGGGAGAGTATGATTCGGCCCTCCATCACGCCGCCGAGGCCGCGCGGCTTAGCGAAACTCATTGTGAGGATCCGGAGGCTCCCGACGCGCTCGAATCCATGAAGTCTTTGGCCAGGGCTTATTACGGTCTGGAGCGGGCCCGCGAGTGTGAAGAGCTTTTGCTTCGAATACTATCCGTCGAGCGGCGAATCTGGGGCGCGCACCATCAAAAAACGCTTCATACCCTGCAGAGCCTTTCCCACGTTCAACTGTCGCGCGGGCATGTTGATGAAGCGGCGCGAACAATGCGCGAGGTTTTGGGAATTCGGACGCGAACCCTTGGCCCGGAAGATCCTGACACGCTCAGTTCGCGGGAATCGCTCGCGCTGGCGCTTAGCAAAACGGGCCAGCTGGCCGCTTCGGAAGAAATGTTCCGCGACACGTTGGAGGTGGAGCGGAGAGTTCTTGGTTCGGATCATCCCGACACCTTGTCTTCGATGCACGGTTTGGGATCCGTGCTAATGGATAAGGGGGGGGTGAAGGAGGCGGAAACCATGCTGCGCGACACGTTGGAGATCCGAAACCGAATCCTTGGCCCCGAACATCCCGATTCATTGAGAACGAAGCTGAATCTCGCGGTTGTTTTGATTCGGAAAGGTTCAATGGAAGAAGCCGAGAAGACGTTGCGAGATTTACGCGCGGTTCAGGCGCGGGTTCTTGGCGCCGGACATCCCAACGCATTGGCGGCCGACTGCAATCTAGCGATCGCGGTTCGCCGGCCGGGAAGAAAAGTGGAGTCCGAAAGCATTCTCCGCGATCTACTGAAAAACAACCTCGATCGCTTGACCTCCGTTGACGCGGAGGAATGGGAGCCGCTCCACGCCCGAGCGTTGCGCGTGTTGGATTTCGCGCTCTTCCAGCTCGAGAGTTGGGTCAACGACGAGGACGTCGAGCGGGCGTGTCGCCAACTGCTTGATATCCACCGCCGTGTAATGGGGCCGGTACATCCCGACACCCTGACCGCCTCGCACCGGCTCGCGCGGTCGCTTTGCGTTTCGGGAAAATATCAGGAGGCCGAACGGCTCGGCCGCGAAGAACTCGAGGTTCTTCGGGAATCAGGACGGGATGACGGTTTCGTCGCGCGCGCCATGCTCGATTTGGCGATGACGCTTCACGGTTCAGGGCGGTTGGAGGAAGCCGAAACGTTCGCTCGGGATTCGCTTGAAATTCAGCAACGCGTATCAAATCCCTCGGATGTTTCGCGGATCGACGCCATGCAAAATCTCGCGGCGATTTTAAGTGATCTGGAAAGGGACGCGGAGGCGGTGGAAATCCGCCGTGAAGTGGTGGAAATCCGAACGCGTCGATACGGCCCCGAGCACAACCAGACGCTCCATGCCGTTCACAACCTCGCCAAAGCCTTGTACAGACGGGAATCCCTCGCGGAAGCGGAACGGCTGTGTCGGCAGACCTATGAAAAGCGAATTCGGAACCTTGGGAAACGCCATCATTATACGTTAAGCACAGGCAAACTGTTGGTTGATGTGTGGCGCGCCCAAGGAAAGCGATCCGAAGCGGCAGAACTGGAGCGGGAAATCCACCGCGTGGAAGAGTCCAAGAAAGCGCGGGAAAACACCCCGCCCTCCTAAAAAAATCGCCTTGGTGCTCAGCGGACGCGTTTCCTTCGGCCGGGTCGCGCGCTCCCGACCGGGGAGACCAAGGAACAACCGCCGCTCATCGGCGAGGGCGCGATCACGGTTTTGCCGGCCCGTGAGCTGAACGGTACGTCCCTTGCCGCGTTAGTCATCCCCGCGCTCAGGCCTCCTTGCTCATTCCTCTCCTGAAAAGCGCATGTATGAGTAGAGAGCGGAAACAGGAGGTGCGCCATGAAAACCGACCAATGCAACGAAGGGCTGGTTCTGAGCGCTTGGCTCTTCATCGCGGCGAGTCTCGCGTGGGCGGGAGGCGGCTACCACGTCTTCACCGACATAAACGGTCGTAGCGTCGAGGGCCTGTTGCTGGAGTTCAACGCGGATCAAAGAACCGTAACCATTCAGCGGAAGGACAACCAAACGCGCCAAGCCCCTCTGGCCGTCTTTTGCGAGTCTGATCAGCGGTATATCTGGGAGCAGGGGCTCAAGAACGCGGTCAAAATAAGCGCCACGATCAAGAATTTCGACATCGGCGACGGGGTCCGCGACAGGCGTTTTAAACCCGAAGATATAAAAAACGTGGGTTACGCGATCACGGTGGAAAACCGCTCGGCCATCGGACTGAAGGATGTGCGCGTCAACTATCGCGTTTTCTATCGGCAGCAGTGGCGCGAACGAGGAAAAAAGCTGGTCATGGATGGTGTGCAATGCGGCGAATCAACCATCGCCGCGGTGCCGGCCGGGGTGGGTCACGAACTAACAACCGATCCGGTCTTGCTCTGCGATGAGCAGGATGAGGTTTCGGTTTTCGGATGCGCCGGCGGCGCGAAAGGCGAGATCCGCTGCGTTTGGGTTCGCGTGGCCGCGACGTTGCCATCCGGAGAGAAGATCACCCGCGAATTCCGCGACCCCGGCTATTTTGGCCCGGACATCGACTGGCCAACGGCCACCGTGCTCGCCGGCCTCAACGCGGCGAAGGCGAACAAACCGCGCTCCAAAATCGCCCCCCGCTGAAACACAAGGAGGGTGCGTATGGCGGAGTCGCGCGGGGAGCCGCTTCGGGGACCGCCGCCTCTGCGAAATACCCCGAGCGTTGATTTGATTCGACAATAAACGCGCGCCGAGCACGCGTG
>JARFRL010000185.1 GCA_029287275.1 Pontiella desulfatans | reverse complement strand
TCCTCCCAGCAACTCCACTAATTCCTTAGCGAAATTGAGCCCGATGCCGGATCCATCCACCGCTGTTTTTGCCGCGCCCCGGAAGAAACGGTCGAAAACATGCTCCAAATGCTCCGGTTTGATGCCTTCACCGCTATCCTCTACGACAAGCGTCATTTTTTCCAAGCCGGCAGCTCCGGAAGAAAACCCGAGCTTCACAATCACTTCGCCGCCCGGTCGGGTATATTTAACGGCGTTTCCGACCAGGTTGGAGGTAATTTTACGAAGTTTGTCCATATCCATCAGAGCAATCTGTTCATCACCACTCTCCAACCGGCACGTAACCCTGCGGGCCTCCGCCAAGGACATGTGCAGATCAACAGCCGCACGGACCGGCTCAACCAGATTTCCCGTCGTCAGCTCCATCGCCATTTTTCCCTGCTCGATTTTTCGGAAATCCAACAGTTGCGTAAGCAGTACCGTCACGCGCTCGGCACTGCGAACAACCATGGAAAGCTTGGCTTTTTTTGCCAAATCCGTCTCGGACCGCAAGAGACTCTCCAGAGGTGAAAGCAGCACCGAGAGCGGTGTGCGCAACTCATGGGACAGGTTCGTGAAAAAGCTGGTTTTCAAGCGATCCATTTCAATCAGATGCAGCTGACGGTCCTTCAGCCGCTTGTCATGGAAATAGATCCATGTCCAGACGAGCGCGACGGCTCCGCAAAACATAGAGACGACCATTATAATAAACCAGGGCCGCATCCAAACCGGGGCCACTACACCGAACTCCACCCGGTCCGGGCGGGGATCAACATTAAACGCTCGATCCCGAGCCCGCACCTCCAGCATATGCCGACCGTGATTCAAGTTCAGAAACGTGTGGCTGGTTTCCGTGCTAAATGGAGACCATGCGCCTCCATCCAACCGCCATGAATACTGGAGCATTTCCTTCGGGGTGCTGCTCCACGGATCCTGCCCAGACCATGTTATGTGGGCGTTTCCGGGTTGCGACACGCGCTCGAGATAGTTGAGAATGAAGGTCTGGGGAGGCACCTTCTCCGGACGATGACGAACCGTTCGACCCTGCGGCGTTCCACCCACCACTTGGAAAACCCGCTGGATCTCTCGACCGGCAAAGCTAAACCATAGATCCGCGTCTTCCGACTGCCGGATTCCGCTCCAACGCCTCGACATTCCAAATGCCTCCCCGTATACATCCGTCGTCCAGTTCACTCCATCAAATCGACTGACCCCTTTGTCGGTGCCTGCCAGAAGGGTTCCGTCCCGCAACAAAAGGAATCCCGCGGTCAGCGAACCTTCCGGTCTGTTGCCTTCGCCAAAAGAGGTCCATTCCTTATCCGAATAACGAAATATTCCGGAAAACTGTTTGGCTACCCAAATTGTGCCATCTGCGTGAACATCAAGCTTCACCGTGTTTTCTCTTGGATATCCGAGTATGATTTTCGCGGAGGAATAGTCCTCGATGCATTCGTGTATTTGCGTTGAACCGAGAATAAGCCGCCCCTCCGCGGACTCGGCAAACGAAACGATGTAATAGGGAAAGACGGTGCTTTTATGGTGCTTCAGCAATTCCACGCCGCCATCCGACTTTACGGTATATTGAAGAGCTCCACCGGCCTGATCGGGTTTTTCGAGCAACAATCCACCCGCGCCAAACCATAGGGTTCCGTCGGAGGACTCGTGCACGGCATTCGGTTCTATCCACCTTGCGAATTCGGGGTGTAGATGCCGCTCCCATTTTTTCCCGTCATACACCGCGAGCGCCGCTCGGTCCTGATGTCTCCCCGTAAGCCATACCAGTCCATGACTGCTCGTGTGTATGGAAAAGCCCTCTTCCAAAATGTAGTCTTCGGGACCGTAAAGAGACCACGTATCGGTTTCGACATCATGCGAAACCACTCCTGCCCCATAAGGCGATAAAAACCATCGCCGACGCCCTTCTTCGCTCTCGCACTGGTAGTTTAAATTCGCGTAGGTCGCCCAGACCCGAGTACCCATATCCACCGAAAAGATCTGCCCCCCTCTCCCGATAATCCACAGGCGGTCGTCGTCAAAGAATCCAAGAGAAAGCGCCGTTAGAGGAAGATCCAATTGTAACGGCGAATAGTGCTTCGGCGCCGGATCTCCGGGCAGGTAGCGGTACATTTCACCTTCGCCCCCGCACCAGATGGCGCCATTCGAATCTTTCACCATGCAATAAACACCGGCTTTAAAGTCTGGTTCAGGTATATCCAGCCAACGGCCCGTTTTCGGATCGTAGGCCTCCAGCACCGTATGGTGCGAACCATCGCTGTACCAAATGAGCCCATTCGATCCACTCAACAGCTGCGCGGTTTCCCGGTCGTTATAGAACGGGATGGAGACGATTTCCCAATTCATCTCGGCCACGGGCGCGTCGGCTTGCATCGGTATTCGTACCAGACAGTCGTTATCCAGCCCCAAGTGCTCCAATACCCACACGTCCCCGTGCTCATCCAGACACATCGAGCGAAGTTCTTTGGGACCGGATGCATCAATAATCTTTTCAACCTGTTGTAGATCAGGACTGACGAGCCAAAGGGCGTCCGGCACCCGCAGCCAGATGTTGCCGTTATCCGCCTTGGTCAATGTGCTGAAGTAGACAGAAGGTCCGGCATCCTGAATGATTACCCGCCAATCCGTCCCGGAGCGCAGAACGAGGCTCTCCCCGATTAGAACAAGTACGTCGCCATTTTCCAGCGCCATCACTGCTTTGGCCCAGGGCACCGACTCGCGCGCGGTAATCATCGCCTGAAGATCCGCGTCGAAAAAAATCTGCTCAACGGACCGGCCATCGTAACGGGCGATCGAGCCGGCGCATCCAAACCAGAACACCCCATCCGCGTCCTGGTCCATGCTCAGAACATCCAGACCCATAAGGTTTTCCTCATGTCGCCAGCGCCACGGCTCCAGGATAGGATCGGCGACCGTGGGCGCGTAGGGTTGAACCGCGGCGCACCAAACAGGAAGCAACTGAGCAATTATAAACAGTCTGATTAAAACCCGAGACATGCACTACTATTTATCACAACCTCACTCCCATACCAGAATCCATAGTATGAAATTCGCAATGGCGCGAACCGCGAACACGCGCGGGTTAGGGCGTTCGAGATGATTTATCCGACCAAGTAGTTGGGGAACCAGCCCCAGCGGCGAAGATTCAGCCCACGCCTCACCTAGCGCTTTCAGCGGAACCAACCATATCCAGATGGTAGCCTCGGCAGGTCATCAAGTCGTCTGGCTGCCAGAGCGCTAAACGCCTATCGCCATCGAGCGGAACCGCGCGCGGCCCCGGAGACCAGCACCAGTCGCCGTGGTTCATAAAACCCGTTAACCGCGCCGGTTCTCGGCTCCATCATAATTTCCCGACGGCTCTTCCGGCGCCGCGGCAACTCACGAAGCGCGGCGAAGGGCCTAATAATTTCGTGATTTTTCATACTCCGAACGAGGTCGTCTTACTTCCAAGCTCACTGTTCCGCTGACATCTTGATTCAGGATCCAACGATCCGCGACACGCGTTGTTTTCAGCCGTGCGCCTCCGCGGAAAACCTCTGCTGGGGATCCAATAACTGGCCCGTCGCATCGGCCCGGGGCATGAGCCTGATATTTCCGAAAGCCACCCGGCCAAAATCGACGAGGAACACACCGGGTTCGGTTTTCTTTATCTGTATTGGATTTTCATACTCGAGATGTGTCGGAGCACCCTGTGCGAGGTACCGATAAAAATGAAAAGCAATACCAAGTGTTTCTTCACCGTTCCATAAGTCCATGAAATGACTGCAACCGGATTTTGATTTTCAATACATCCTGTTTCAGATCATTTCCCACCGACGAGTCTATAGACCTCGGAGCCGGCGGCGAGAAAGGCGCCGATTCCGTAGACCTCGGTCTGGTCCGCAAAGGAGTCGCCGGGAGCGGCCCCGACGGGCTGAACATACCCGAGCATCCCTTCGTCGGTGACGCATTCGGTCAGCGCGCTCCAGGCCTGGAAGACGATCGGCTCATACGTCGCGCGGTCCAGCAGACCGTTATTAATTCCCCACGCCAGCCCAAAGGTAAAAAAGGACGTCCCACTGGTTTCCTTGATTGGATAGCCTTCCGTTCCGCCGAGCAGGCCCATGCTCCAGGTGCCGTCTTCGCGCTGGCAGGTTTTCAGGCTTGCGGCCATCTGCCTGAAAAGGTCTATGTAAAACGCGCGGCCTTCCCAGTCAACCGGCAGATCAGGAATCATCAGGGCGAGTCCGCCGAAGACCCAGCCGTTGCCGCGCGCCCAATAGATTTTTCGTCCGTTGGCCTCGCGCTTGGGAAAATAGGAGGAATCGCGCCAAAAGAGGAGATCCTCTTTGTCCCACAGCAGATCGTAGGAGGCGTGGTATTCCTGATCCATGAAATCGAGATATTTTTGTTCGTCCGTAACCTTCGCCAACCGCGCCCAGACCGGCGGCGCCATGAAGAGGGCATCGCACCAGCCCCAGCGATCATGTGCCGCTGTCGGCCGCGCGGTCCATTCCAGTGTGCCGGTTTTGGGGTTGGCCAGAATCCAGTCGAAACGCGCCCGTGTCGGCTCGAGCATTTTCGGGTCTTTTTTTTCTTCATACAACGAGAGATAAAACTGACCGACCGTATGGTCGTCCGCGTGATACGGTCGTTTGTGCAGTTTCCAGTCGTTGCGCTCCCCGATGTTCATCAGGAAGGCTTCCACCTCCGGATCGCCGGAAAGCGCGCGCCACTGATTCATCCCGGCATAAAGCGCTCCCATGTGCCAGGCCAGATCGTGGTGTTTGTTCGGCCGTTTGCCGGACGCCTCAAACTTCTTGAGCGCTTTTCCCGACAGCGCCCGGTATTGGCCGGACTCCTCGAAGGTTTCCATCTGCCAGTCCGCGACCTTTTTCGTAATGGCTTTGATCTCTTCGGGATTGGGCTTCGGCAGGTTTCCTGCCACGGTTGTGGTGACCGCAACCCCGAATGCCAAAAGCATGGTTGATCCTATGTTTCTCATATTTATTTCCCAGCTTGTGGTTTATTCTCCATAAACCCGCGGGCTGTTAAAAAGCGTTCGACCTCTTCGCAGGTTGTGATGAAATAAGCCCCTTTATACTTTTCCTTGCCATAACTGAAGAACCCGTGGCCGACATCGGGGTATTCGATGAACGAGGCCTCGTTGCCCTGGTCTTCCATTCGTTTCACAAAGCCGTTGATCATCCGGGGCGAAATGACGTGGTCGTCGGATCCGCTTAGAATCAGGGTGTCCGGGATTCCGGGTTTCACCCCGTGCGCCGGCGAGAACAGCTTTGGGTCCAGACCGGCGGCGACGCATTTTTTCTGTCCGCCTTTCCAGCCATCGACGAGATCAATCGCCGGGTTGTAAAGAATCAGGGCCTTCGGATCGATGGGCGTTTCGAGGTTGTCCCCTTCGTTATCGATGCCGTCCATGGAAAGAGTCAGCAGCCCCAATGACAAATGAGCCCCGGCCGAACCGCCCACGACCACAATACGGTCCGGATCAATGTTATATTCCTTCGCATGCTCCCGGATCCAGCGGTAGGCCGACCGCGCATCGGCCAGACAGGTCTT
>JARFRL010000141.1 GCA_029287275.1 Pontiella desulfatans | reverse complement strand
GGTGGCGTCGCTATGGGTGACGAGCAACATGGCGATGTTGAACCGTTCGGTCAGCGAGCGCAGCAGCTCGAGTATGGCCTCGCCGGTCCGCGAGTCCAGGCTACCGGTCGGCTCGTCCGCCAGCAACAACCGCGGCCGATGGGCCAGCGCCCGCGCGATCGCGACGCGCTGGCGTTCGCCGCCACTGAGTGTTTCGGGAAAGGCGTGTTCGTGGGAGGACAGCTGGACCGCGGCGAGCAGCTCCTTCACGCGCTCGCGGCGGGCCGGGGCCGGCATACCGGTCAGTTGCAGGCTCAGCTCGATGTTCTCGAACGCGGTCAACGTCGGCAACAGGTGGAAGAACTGAAAAACCGTGCTCACGGCGCCGCGGCGTAATTCGGCGAGCTCGACGGGCGAGGCCGAGGTGATTTCCAGACCGCCGATTTGGATGGAGCCCTGATCCGGCCGGTCGATTCCCGAAAGGCAGTTCAACAGCGTGCTTTTGCCGGAGCCCGACGGGCCCATCAAAGCGACCCGCTCGCCGGGGGCGATCCGCAAATCAACGCCGTTTAGCACGCGTTGGGCTCCATACGATTTGCTCACGCCGCTCACCGCGCACAGCGTGGGCGCGGCGTTGGTGGTCGACTCTTGACGCTCCATGGTTTCCATATTTCCCCCTATGGGTTTCACGCGGCGCGTGGTTCGCGCCGGTGACTCAGGTTTCCGCCAATCACGAGCGCCGCGGAAATGATGATGATGTTTTTGACGATGTACTGCCCTTCCAACGTCGGCAGGAGCGGAATTCCGTTTGGCTGGAAGGTGATCTCCGGAAGAATGAACAGCGGCATGAAGGTTCCGGTCATCTGCAGAAACAGCAAGAGGATGGCGATTCGCGTGGTTTTCCGGAAAAGGAAACAGACGCCGATCAGCACTTCCCACCATCCGATCACCGCGAGCCATTGTTCGGGCGAGAGCAGCGGCATCCAGTCGACCGTCTTGATGACCAACGGACCGGCCGCGGAAACGCCCAAGGGTTTGAGAATGCCAAACCAGAAAAAGATGATGAACAGCGAGATCCGCGCCGCCGGTTCGCCCAGCAGTCTCATCCGTTCCAAAATGACGCGGTCCAATTCTTTGATGCTCATGTCGCTCTCCTAATAATAGATAATAATATATCCATTCGGCGCGCGGGGTGGTTCCTTACAAATTAAACGCGTTCGGAGACATCAACCGCCGGCGAGGGTCGATCGTCCGCCGTCCACGCTGATGATCTGGCCGGTCATCCAGCCGGATTCGGGCGAGAGCAGCATCGCCGCGACCGCGGCGATATCCTCCGCCGTTCCCAACCGTTTCAAGGGATGAAACGCCGCGAGGGCGTCCACGGTTTTTTCGTTGGCCAGCATTTTTCCGGTGAGCGGCGTTTCAACCAAGGACGGCGCGATGGCGTTGACGCGAATCTTTGGCGCGAGCTCGGCGGCCAGCGAGCGCGTGAGGCCGGAAACGGCGCCTTTCGCCGCGCCCATGGACGCGTGAAAGGAAAACCCGTTGAGCGCCGCGACGCTTGAAAAGAGAACGACCGAGGCGGACTCGCTTTTTTTGAGCGCCTTCAGGGCGGCCTTGACCGCGAGCGCGGCGCCCAGGGCGTTGACTTGGAAATCGCGGAGATAATCCTCAGCCTCCAACCGCTGAAACCCGCGCAGGTTGATCGTTCCGACCGCGTAAACCAAGCCGTCGATCCGTTCGCCGGCGGCGTCCATGACCCGCGGGAAAAAATCCGGTTCGGTAACATCGCCCACCGTGTATCCCGCGTCGATCTCGGCCGCGAGGGCCGCGAGCGAATCTTGATTCCGCCCCGCCAGATGCACTTTCGCGCCCGCGCTGGCAAGTCGGCGGGCGAGCGCGGACCCGATGCCGCCCGAGCCGCCGTAAATCAGTATGTTACGGTTCATTCGTCGCTCCCAGGCATCGCGCCGCGGCGGTAAGCCCGGAAAGCGCGGCGCCTTCGACGCGCGGCCCTCCAAACGAATCGCCCGCCAGCGTCAGTTGTAGATCTTCGTTCGAATACGCGCGCTCGGGCCAAGGCTCGTTGGCGATCGCGAAGCCCCAGCGGTGACAAGTGTGGTCCAACACCCTGGCGCGTAGAAACGTGGCGGCCGCGTCGAGCATGAGTCGCCCGCGTTCCTCGTCCGGCGAGTCCCAATGCTTTTTCGCGAAGGCCGGGTCGGCGTGAAGGGTTACGGCGGCGACGTTGGGCGAAACGCCTTTCAACTGGTTGTCGGCGATCCAACTCAGAATGCCGCCGCTAACTTTCATGCCTCCGGGCTCCGGCATGCCGCTCGGGCCGTCCAGTAGCGCGAGCGTCGCGAGCCCTTTTTCGTAATGAATAGCTCGGAACGCGTCGTTGGCGGGGGCAGGAAGAACAACTCCGTTCGCGTCGAGCAGCTCCATCGTCTGAGGCAATGGCGCGGTGATGACCAGATGCCGCCCGTGGTAACGATTTCCGGAATCGGTCGCGACCTTCCATCCCGCCGCGGTCCGGTTGAGGAGGCGAACGCGCTCGGACAGATGAACGAGATGGTTTCGGGCGAGGTGTTTGGCGACGTCGGTCATGCCGTTG
The DNA here is from genome assembly GCA_029287275.1 of Pontiella desulfatans. Classification (GTDB taxonomy): domain Bacteria; phylum Verrucomicrobiota; class Kiritimatiellia; order Kiritimatiellales; family Pontiellaceae; genus Pontiella; species Pontiella desulfatans_A. The sequence continues at coordinate 2,949 of JARFRL010000141.1, read as the reverse complement.
ACGCCACAATACCGCGGATAGCCCCTCGGATCGCGGTCTTCCGGAAGACGCCGGAACCATTCCTTGATGACGCCGTCTTTGAGCCATTGATCGACGTACGCTTGAAAGAGCGGTTCCCGCGCCGTGAAATATTGCGCGCCGTGGTCGAAGCGCCCATCCGCCACGCGGCGCGTGGCCATGCGCCCTCCGACCCCGCGCCCTTTTTCGATCAGTTGTACGGTACGACCGGCCCGTTTGAGCTCTTCCGCGCAGAGGAGGCCGGCAATTCCGGCTCCCAAGATGATGTAGTCCGTCGAATGAATGGGGTTCTGATTCATGTGCGAAGCGTTCGGCGCGTGGGGCGATAACTTACAAAACGACCGGTTGACAGCGTGATGGACCGGTCTAGAATGCAAGCGAGGGAGGTGAGTGAGATGTCATTCAATCAAACCAGAGATATTCTGGATCACGCCCGCGAGTTTCATCGTAGATTGATTCGTTTCTACGACGGACTTCGCGGCCTGACCGAGTCGGAAGAGACGGCGCGACTGCTTGAGGAGCTGATCGCGCGCGAGCGTCAACTCGAGGCTCGGTTGGCGGACTACGAGGAGCGCGTTTCCGAAAACACGCTGGACACGTTTTTCAAATACGTGCTGGCGACGACGGAGCAGGAGTTCAGGGATTATTTCATCCCGGACGAGGTGGACAGCGAATTCGTCATCGCCGCGGCGCGGTATTTCGACGAACGGCTGTCGCGGTTCTACGAATCCATGGCGGCGAAGGCGCTCTCCGTTCAGGTTCGCGACGTGCTCGAGAACCTGCGGGAGATGGAACAACGCGAACAGCTGACGCTGAGCAAGATGGAGCTGGAAATGAAGGAGGGCTAGTCCGTTTCCGGCTCGGCGCCCGCGGCGGGTTTCGCGCGGTGGCGCGCGGCGAGGAGGTCGTCGAGCTCGCGGCCCGTGAGTTCGGTGAGCGTGTTGAACAGCTTGTTCATCACGAAAAACATCACGACCATGCACGGGATCAACACCACCCCGTGGCGCCAGCCGGTCATTTTGCCCAGCTCCGCGGTGTAGGCCTCCCGCTGGAGGACGGGATCGCTTTTCAGGACGATCTTAGCCAGCGCGTAGTTGAGCCCGGACGATAGAAACATCGAAGAGGCGAAGCCCCAGGTGAGGCCCACCAACCGCTTCTCGAAAACCGCTTCGGTCCCCTTTTCCTTCAGCGCGCCTTTGAGCGCTTCCACGTCGAAAAGCGCCTCGGTCATCAGAATCTTTTTGATGAGCGGGAACGGCGTTTTCAGCGAAACGACGATAACGACGCCAAGTATGAGCGGGATGGCGGCTTCTTTGATGGCCACGTATTCCGCCGGAAGCTGCAAAATGCCGAACACGCCGGTGAGCGTGACGCTGATGACCCCGATGATCGACATGAAGTCGGCCTTGCGGTCGCGGAGGAGCGTGCGCGCGCCATATCCAATGGGAAACGCGAGGCCCACCACCAGCGCCCACACCGGGCCCAGCCCCGGTATCGGACCGAACGATTTTTCTTTATCGCTCAACAGGCTCAGGATCGCGACGGGTATGATCACGTTGAGCAGAATGCTGACGAGCGGGTTGTCGGGTTTATGCTTGGTATCGGTCACGGGGCCTCCAAAGGAATCAGACCACTTTACGGATCGGCCGCCTTTTTACAACACAAAGGCGACTTTAGCTAGGACCCCGCGGGCGTTTATCGCGCGCTCGGCGGCGGAGGCGGCGGCGGCGGCGGTCCGGGAGGCGTGTCGGGGCCGATGGGCTCTTCCACCTTGATCACCCGCAGCACGCAGGCCGTTTCCGCGGCCGCGATCCATTTCATCGTCGTCGGGCCCGTCGCGACGAACGCCTCGCCGACATTGACCCACGCGCCTTCGAGCAGACTGGGGCGGTATTGCATTTGATAGCGATCGCCCACCACCGTTCGGATGGTGAACTCCATGCTCGCGCCCACCGGTTTTATGGAAACAACCTTCCCGTCTCCGCTCGCCTTGATCACCAATAGCAAAAGGACGAGAGCAACGATTGTTTTTTTTCCGACACACATGATCATTAACACCTATTTTTTTGAGTGGAACCCACTCGTTAGGTCTTGATCTGTAGCAGGATGTAAACCACTTGCTATCAGTACCTTGCAGGTATTAATTGCGCGCTGTTCGCGCCTCTTGCGGGTGGTTTCTCAGCGTTTAAACTCGGCGGTGCGGGGATCAGACTTCAGGGATTGGATTTTCGCGCAATGGATATGGGGAAATTCATTAAACGCCGAGTCCGAAGCCACGGATCCCGTTTTTTCAGATCGAACCGAGTGGCCGGCGCGGACGCGCCGAATTACGCCCCGAAAAAAGATGGATTTTTTTTATTCGAGAGCGGAAGGACTCCCGCTTTTGAAAAAATCGCCGCGAGCAAAAGAGGAGGAGAACCCCCGCGCCAACGATCCGGGAGAAGATCTCGGGAAGCCGGCCCGCGTCTAAATCAGGGAGCCTGTTGGCCGCGGCGCCGAATAGTGGAAAGCACGCGGCGCGCGAAAAAACACTTCACGACGCCCGCGGGCGCGTCAACCGCCCAGCGTCGGAGGCGGCGGGGGCGGCGGTCCGGGAGGCCCGTCGGGACCGATGGGCTCTTCCACCTTGATTACCCGCAGCACGCAAGCCGTTTCCGTGGCCACGATCGATTTCTCCGTCGTGGTTTCCGTCGCGACGAACGCCTCGCCGACGTTGACCCACGCGCCTTCGAGCAGACTGGGGCGGCATTGCATTTGATAGCGATCGCCCACCACCGTTCGGATGGTGACTTCCATGTTCGCGCCCACTGGCTTTATGGAAAGAACCTTTCCGTCACCGCTCGCCTTGATCACCAATAGTAGGAGGACGATAGCAACAATTAGTTTTTTTCCGGCGCGCATGATCCTCTACTCCTATTGTTCGAGTGGAAC
>JARFRL010000130.1 GCA_029287275.1 Pontiella desulfatans | reverse complement strand
GATGCTCATACCGCGTCCAGGCTTCGCCGTCGAACACGCCAATGGCCGCTCGATCCCGATGGCTGCCCGCCGCCCAGAGCAACCCGTGGCTGGAAGCGAATAGAGACCGCGGCCAGTCGATTATATCGTCGGCTAATTTATGAAGCAGCCATTCTCCGCTCGCGGGGTCGCGCGACACCACTCGACGATTCGAGGTGATAAACCATTGTTTGCCGTCGGCCGTTTCGCATTCGTAATGAAGCCCCTCATACGTCAGCCACTGCCGCTCGCCCGGATCCATCGCGTAAACGAATCCGCCGCGCCCAATCACCCACCACTTTCCCGCCGCGGTTTCATGAAGCGTTAGCGGAATGTTCGGCAACCCCAGGCTTGAGGGAGAATAATACCGGTCTCCGGATTCGCGCGCCGCGTAAAGCAGGCCCGCCCCCCCCGCCCAGAGCGTTCCGTCGCGGTCTTTTATTAGAGAAAAATAGCCTTTTTTTGATTCCGGATTTTCGCGCGTCTCCCACGTCTCGGTGTTGGGATCAAAAGCCAAGACGCCGTTGCCCGAGCTGTTGTCGACATACCAGATCTTGCCGTTCGGCCCGGCGCGCACGCACGACTCGCGCGCCGGAATTTTGACGGCGACCTGATGGACGCTCCAGGCGCGCTTGTCCTTCGGCCCGGCGGGACCTGATGGAAGGTGCATCAACTCCGTTGTTCTTTGCCGCGTGTTCCGGACCACCCAAACATCGCCCCGCTCATCGAAACAAAACGAACTAAAACGTTGGTCGGCCGCCGGACGCATGATGACGCGCCGTTCCGATAAATCCTCGGAAAAGCGCCAAAGAATATCTTCCATGAGCAGCCATACCGATCCGTCCGGCGCTTGAGCCAGCCGTGATTCATACGACGGGCCGCACTCGACATCCTTTATAAGCACTTCCCACTCGTTGTTCTTCCACCGCGCCAATCCGGATTCGACCAGCGCGAGCAAACCACCGTCCCGCGGACAAAGCACGCTGATTCCCCACGGCTCGCGGTTGGGGTTTCGCCGAGCGATGCCGGACAGCAACTCCTCGTCGAAGGGAACGCGTTCGATCCGCGTCCCGTCATACCGAGCCAATCCGCCGACGCAACCGAACCATAAAGCGCCATCCTCGGCCTCGTCCATGCAGAGCACGCCCAAACCGCCGAGTTCCTCCATCTCCTGCCAGCGCCACGGCTCCAGCACCGGATCGGCGATGCGCGGAAGATAGGTTTCGAACGCGAAGCACCCAAGTGGCAGCGACAGCATCAAGCAAATGATTCTCAACAACATGTATGACGAAATACCATGCCGAGCGGATCGATGCACGACTGTTTTATCGCCTGAGATCCGAAGCGTTCCTTTTTTCCGGCGAGGCATTGGTCGGCATGCCTGAAGCCCACGCGTTAAAGGAGCGAAAAAACAACGGCTCCGGCAATGGCGCCCTCGACCTTTCGAGGTTGGCTTCGCGGCCCCAACGCGGCGGGCTCCTTGAACTTGGTTCCAACCGCGGGGAGCTTGTGGAAAAAGAACAGACCGCCCGTTTCGGGATAGGCCCATTTGGCGCGTTTCGGCTCCGCGCCGTTGACCGGGCGCAGCACGCCGACGTTTCCATAATCGGTCTCGATGAGTAGCTTGGACCCGTTTTTCAGATCCAGCCGCATCCAATCGACCTTGGAAAAAACGCCTTTGAATTCCGGGAGTCGCCAACGTTCGCCCGCGACGCCGTCGTTATATTCGTTCTCCCACAGCCCAAACTGCGGGCCTTTCATCCGGTTTCCCCAAACCCGGAACGGTCCGTCGCCCAACCAACGCTTGGAGGAAACGGTTTTTTCGTCCAGATCAAAACCCACGGCGCAGTAGACCAGAGGAGCCGCGATCGGCGCGAAGGCGTATTCCAGCTCAACGGTTCCGCCCGGCCTCACCGTCCACTGAAACCGCGACCCGTCCTCCTTGTTCGTGGACGAGATCACGATTGAATCCTTTTCTTTTCGCGCCGCGGCGTTCCAGTCGTTGGAAAATTTCATCGCGTTTGTTTCCGCGGCGGCGAAAAGCACCGGCCCGTTTTTCAGGCTGAGCGGTTTTCCGTCGCTTCGGCACTCCAGCAGATGCCCGGTTGCTTCGGAGAATCGCCATTCGCCCGCGCCGATTTTGATGTGGAACAGGTTTCCGCCGACCGGCCGCGGTTTAATCGTTTCGTCCGTTGAAACGTCCGTTTGGCGCAGCGGCCACGCCCAGCGCATGATCTCGCGGCCCGACGAGGCCACCGCGACCACCTCGAGAACATCGGCTTTCTTTCCCGCCAAGGGGATTCTGAGCTCGCCCGCGCCGCCCGGCCCGACGGAGGGCGCGTCGATGTCGCCCCGCGCGATGGTTTCGGGTTCCTCCATTTGGCGCGTGGTCAACAGCCGCCACGCGAAGCGGCACTGCTTCAGACTCGTTTTGGAAAAGCGATTTTCCACCGGAAGAACGCCGGCGAAGTTTTCGGAAAGCCGCTCCACCGGAATCTGGATGGGCGACCAGATTTCACGAATCGTGAAATAACTCCCTTCCTTCTCTCCGTAGGGGCCAACGATGCCGTCCGCGGAATGGTTGCCATCGGTATCCAGCTCTCCGCGGCGGTCCGTCCGCTCGATCGCGGCGTCGGCCCAGCACCACAACACGCCCCCCGCGCTCAGCGGAGACTCACGCATGAGGTTCCAATAGTCGTCGAGCCCGGCGCCGTGTCCGCCATCGAACAACCCGTGTAGAAATTCGGTCGGCAATAGAATGTTCGCGTTCCGCGTTAAACGCTTTTTCAGATCGCCGTAGCCCGGATAGTGCCGCGTGTCGATGTGGTCGAACAGCGCCCAGGGATGAATCACCGGCCGTTCCTGTAGATCCAGCAAGGAAAACAGTTCATCGACTTCATGATTATATCCCGATTCATTGCCGTTGGCCCACATGATCAGACTCGGGTGATTATGAAACCGCGTCACTTGATCATACACGATCGCCCGCGAAACGGAGGTGTCCGCGGCGGGACGTTGCCAGTTGGTTCGCTCAATAATGAAGAGCAAACCCAATTCATCGCACGCGTCCAAAAACGCCGTGGTCGGCGGCAGATGGCAGCGCACGGTGTTGGCGTTCATTTCCTTGATCGCGCGGGCGTCGGCCCACGCCTCTTCCGGATCGATCGCGCGGGCGGTATCCGGCTGGAAGGTGTTGCGGTTAACGCCCCGCATCCGGATCTTTTCGCCATTCAGATAGAGCCCGTCGCCGGCTTTAACCGCGAACGAGCGGAAACCAAAACGCTCCACCTTCTCGTGGATCGTCTTTCCTTTCAGCTTCAACGCGACGCGAACTTGATACAAATTAGGGAATTCGGGCGACCATTTCAGCGGCTGGTGGACGGCGCTTTCCAGCCGAACGCGGGGCGCCCCGCCACCGGAAAGCAATCCGCTCATGGCGTCGCCGACCGGCTTGCCATCCAGCGTCTCGACGCGCGCCACGACTTCATCGACGTGATCGCCCCCGCTCTTCTCCCGCGGCAGATGAACCTGCGGAAAAACATCCATCCGGAAGGTCCCGTCCGCGCCCGCGTCGATCGCGACCCGGTTGATGAACGCTTTGGGCAGCACTTCGAGATAAACCGGCCGATAGATTCCGCCGAAGACCCAATAATCCGCCTTGCGTTCCGCGGCTTCCAGCGACGCGTTCGCGGAGGTCTTGGCGACCCGAATTTCCAGCTCGTTTTCTTCGCCCAAGTTGAAGGCGTGTCGCCCGTATCTTCCGGTATCATTCAACGGAATATGAAACTGGTTGTATCCCCCCTGATTCAGGGCCCCGACGGGTTCGCCGTTCAGCTTCACCGAGGTGTCGGTCATGGCCCCTTCGAACACGAGACGCACCACCTTGTTTTCCCACTCTTCCGGCGCGTGGAACCGAACGCGGTAGGTGCCGGTTTCATCGTGCTTTTCCTTCGGATCGACGTGGCCGTAATCATAGGCGCCAAAACCATGCTGCTCCCAGTTCGACGGAACGGGAATGGTCGTCCACTCCCCGCTTTTACGCCCGGAGGAACAAAGGAACTCCCAGTCCACCGCGTCCGACGGCCCCTTGCCGGATAGGTAAACGCGTTCGGCGAAGCCCGCGCCCGTGAACGTGAAAACCAAAAGTAAAAAAAGGATTTTCTTCATAATGTCTCCTAAAGCGTCACGCCCGATTTCCAAATCGCGAAATCATGATATCCCATCTTCTCGTTGCGCGTTGGCGAGCCAGACGCCACC
>JARFRL010000052.1 GCA_029287275.1 Pontiella desulfatans | reverse complement strand
TGTTTTCTAGTATGCTCCCGTCTCAATGAAAGTGATGATTAAAGTGTTGGGTTCGATTTTCGCGTTGGGGTTGGTGATGCTCGTCGCGTTTCATTTGATCATGCTATATGGCCTGACGAAAGCCATGCGCGACGTGGTGCTGCCCCGGATCAAGACGGAGACGGGGATCGATGCCAAGGTCGGGAAGCTCTCAATCAACGTCGCCAACGGCATGCTGTATTTGTCCGACGTCGAGGTGCGAAACCCGGAGGGCTTTTTGTTGGAGAATCTGGCGTCGATCGACCGCGTGGAAGTGGCGGTCGACATTAAATCCCTTTTCAAGCAACAGCCGTTGATCGTGAAAAACGTCGAGGTGGAGAACGCGCTCGTCAACGTGATCCGGAACCAGGAGGGCGAATTCAATTTCAACGCGCTGCAAGAAGGTTTGCCGAAGCCGGCCGTTCCCGCGGACGCACCGCCCGCGTCGGAACCTGGCGAGCCGCCGCCCGAAACACCGCAGGAAACGGGGGCGCCCGCGCCCGCGGTGGAGCCGGAGCCGTTGCCGGAAATTCTGTTCGAGCGGGTGTGGGCGAAAGCCACGTTGCGCTACGTCGACTTTAAACTGAATCAACTCGACGTCGCGTTGGATCTTGACCTAAAGGCGATGGGCCTGAGCACCCGGCGCGCGCCGGAAACGCCTTGGGGCGCGGCCGCGCTCAAAGGCGCGCTCGGAACCGATCAAAACAGTTTCCAGACGGATATTAATCTGCGGCTCGCGCCGGTAACGAATCCGGACGTGCTTTCGTTCGATCTGACGGGGCGGATCATGGAGATCGACACGCGCATGATTCAGTCGGCCTACGACCGCATGGGGATTCGGTCGTCACCGTTTGGAATTGAGCCGCGCTTTCAGTGCCGCGCGAATCGGTTCGAGAATTCGGAGATGGCGATCGTGATCCGCGACGTGGTGCTGGAGGACAAGCTGGCCGATCGGCTGGGCGGCATGGGCGCGATTGAATCGTTGCGCTTCGTCGCGCCGATTCAGGGAACGCTCCAATATCCGACGGTGGATGTTCAGTCCGCCCTCATGCAGGCGATCGGCGGCAACACTCGAACGATCTTCGACGCGTGGATGAAGGGCCAGATTGATAAACACGGCGGGGTCGGGGGTGAAGCCGGCTCGGTGACCGACGCCGCGGTCGAGGCGTTGGGCGAGCAGGTCGAGGAAATCGGCGAAAGCGAGACGGTGAAGAAGGTTCTAAAAGATTTGGCGGACGGCGAGCCATCCGCTACAAACCAACCCGCTCCGATCAGTTCCGACACGATCGTCGACATTCTCGGCGAGCAGGTGGAGGAGATCGGGGAGAACGAAGAGCTCAAAGACGAGCTTAAGAATCTGGGGAAATGGCTGTTTGGAAAATAGCCGGACGAATCGATGACTATAGTGATCTTGACCCTTTTCGCCTACCTGTTCGGCGCCGTTCCATTCGGTCTATTGGTGGCCAAATCCCGCGGCGTGGACATCCGAGAAAAAGGCAGCGGAAACATCGGCGCCACCAACGTTTTTCGGGTGATCGGCAAAGGGTGGGGCGTATTCACCTTCACGCTCGACGCGCTCAAGGGATTTATTCCCGCGTACCTCTTCCCGCGGCTCGCGGACGTCGATCCGGTCTACGGCGTGCTCTTCGGATTCGTCGCGATCGTCGGGCACACCTTCCCGGTGTATCTGAAATTCAAAGGCGGCAAAGGCGTCGCGACCAGCGCCGGCATGTTGCTCGGCGTCGCGCCCGTGGCCGTGGGCGTCGGGTTCTTTTTCTGGGTTGTTTGCCTGGTGATTTCCCGCTACGTGTCGCTCGCGTCCATCATCGCCGCGATCGCGGTGGCCATCACGGTATGGGTCGAGGGCGAGAAAGCCACGATCGTCAAAGTCGTGCTGACGGTGATGTCGCTGTTGGTGATCTGGCTGCACCGCGCCAACATCAAACGCTTGATGAACGGCACGGAAAACCGATTTGGTAAAAAGAAAGGGGCCGCCGCGTGAACGTTACGGTGATTGGAGACGGAGGATGGGGCACGGCGCTCGCGATGGTACTCGATCGCAACGGCCACGAAACCACGGTTTGGGGCCCGTTCGCGGACTACCTCGACGAAATCAGAATATTCAAGGAAAACGTAACCTATCTGCCCGGCGTCAAGATTCCCGTCTCGATCCATTGGACGGCCGACCACGCCAATGCGGTGAGCGACGCGGATCTGGTGGTGATGGTGGTTCCGTCGCGCTTTTTCAAACCCGTTCTCGAGGCCTTCAAGCCGTTCATTCCGGACACCGCCTTGGTCGTCAGCGCCACGAAGGGGTTGGATGAGAAAACGCACGAACGCATGAGCGAGGTCGCGGAGAAAATCCTCGGCCGCGAGGTGGCGGTGCTATCCGGGCCGAGCCACGCCGAAGAGGTCGCCCGCGGCGTTCCGTGCGCCGTCGCGATCGCCGCGCGGGATCACGACGTGGCCGAAAAAATCCAAAACCTGTTCGTGAACGACGCGTTCCGCGTGTACACGCTCGATGACGTCGTCGGGGTTGAACTGGGCGGCGCGCTGAAAAACGTGATCGCGGTCGCGGCCGGCATTTCCGACGGCATGGGCTTTGGCGACAACACCAAAGCCGCGCTGATGACGCGCGGCATCGCCGAGATCACGCGGCTGGGCGCGGCGTTGGGCGCGAAGCCCGAAACCTTCATTGGTCTGAGCGGGATCGGCGATCTGATGGTCACCTGCATGAGCAAGCACAGCCGCAACCGCGGCGTGGGCGAGCGGCTGGGAAAAGGCGAGACGCTCGACGAGATCATGGGGTCCATGAAGATGGTCGCGGAGGGCGTCTGGAACTGCCAGGCCGCCGCGGAGCTCGCCGCGGAAAAAGGCGTTTCCGTACCGATCACCGAGCAAGTCAACGCCGTGGTGCACGGGGGCAAGGATCCGCGCCGGGCGGTGATGGACCTGATGTCGCGCGCGCCCAAGCCCGAGCAGGAATAGCTTTTTAACCAAGCGGATTTTGACAACCCTTTTAAGGGGCCTTATCGTGCGCCCCTTTACTTTTTATATTCAACGAGGAGATTTCGAGATGAGAGTGAAAGCGTTCAAAGCATGGCGTCCGGCGGAAGGCAAAGCGGAAACGGTAGCCTCGGTTCCGTATGACGTGGTGGATAAAAAGCAGGCCATCGAACTGGCGGCGGGGAATCCGGACAGCTTTCTGCATGTGGTTCGCGCGGAAATCGACCTGCCGGAGGACACCAATCCCTATAGCGATGAAGTGTACGCGAAAGCCAAAGCCAATTTGGAACGCTTCCAGAACGAGGGCGTTCTGATCCGCGAAACGGACCCTTCGATCTATCTCTACAGCCAACGAATGGGCGATCATCTTCAGTTCGGCATCGTGGCCACCTGCCATGTGGAGGACTACGAAACCGGCAAAATCAAGATTCATGAAAAGACGCGCCGCGTGAAAGAGGAAGACCGTATTCGTTATGTCGACACGCAGAACGCGAACACCGGCCCTGTTTTCCTGGCCTACCGCGACAGTTCAACCATCAACGCGGTGGTTGACGCGACCAAATCGTTGGAGCCGCTTTACAAATTCACGGCTGAAGACGGCGTGGAACACACGGTCTGGAAGTTTGAGGATCCCGCGGTTTTGGAAGAAGCCTTTGGCGAAATCCCCGCCACCTACGTGGCCGACGGGCATCACCGCTCGGCATCCGCCGCCAAAATCGGCGCGATGCGCCGCGCCGCCAACCCGAACCACACCGGCGACGAGCCCTACAACTATTTCCTCGCGGTCATGTTCCCCGAGAGCGAGCTGAAGATTCTGGCTTACAACCGCGTGATCCTCGCGTTGCCGGGAACGAAGGATGAATTCTTCAGCGCGCTGAAGGATCACTTCACCGTGGAAGCGAATGGCGTTTCCACGCCGCGCGAGTCCGGCGAAATTTGCATGTATATTGATGGCGCGTGGAGCACGTTGACGCCGAAGTATCTTCCCAACGCGTCCGATCCGGTCGCCGCGCTGGACGTGAGCATTCTCCAGAACGACGTGCTGGCTCCGATTCTGAAGATTGAAGATCCGCGGGAAAGCACCGACATCGACTTTATCGGTGGAATCCGCGGAACGGAAGAGCTGGAAAAGTGGGTGAATGGAGGCCGCGCCGTGATGGCGTTCTCGATGTATCCGACTTCCATGGATCAGCTGTTCTCCGTCGCGGACGCGGGCATGCTGATGCCGCCGAAGAGCACCTGGTTCGAGCCGAAACTGCGCTCCGGTCTGTTGGTCAACACGCTCGACTAGAACGTCTGGCCGAACATCGCGACGATCGACAGGCCTTCCTCGGACACCACGACGTCGAGGCGGCCGATGCCGCTGTCGAACATGCCTCGGACGCCGATGCCGAAGTCGTATTTCATATCGGTATGCAGCGTGCCGAAGTTCCATGATGGCGCGACGCGCCCGGCTTCAACGAGGCCCACGACCTGCCACCAGCGGATCATGAGCGGGTCGAGCAGGTCGATTTTTCCAAAGGGCTGCCATTCGGGCATAACGCGGTATTCCGCGCCATAGTGAATCGCGGCCTTGTCGTGAAAACGATTGGAGGGATAGCCGCGCAACCGCCAGAAGCCACCGAGGTTCGGCCCCGTGAAGAAGGGTGGTTTTCCCGCGTTGTCGGTGGAGGAGGCGTCGTAGGAAGGGGAATACGCCGACCACCACGAAAGCGCGAGCGTTTGCTGGCGGCTCCAAGATGTTTCCCACAACGGCACGAAGGCGTCGATCTCGCCTTCCAGCGAGGTCCAGTGGCGCGTGCCGTCCAGCCAGTCGAAGTCGTGCTGGATCCCGGTTTTCCACTTGTAGCCGCGGTGCGGGTTGGGAACGTAGTCGCGGTTGTCGTGTTCATAAG
>JARFRL010000481.1 GCA_029287275.1 Pontiella desulfatans | reverse complement strand
ATTTTGACGCGATTCAGCATCGGATTGTCTGGCATGCACACACGTGATTCGGTTTAGTTGAGCGTGTTAAAGGAAACTAATGAACGAACTACATACTGAATTTTTCACCTACAGCTTAATCACTCTTTTTCTAGCCTCCGCCCTCGCCTCCATATTTACTTCGTTGCGTTTCACGGGCGATGCCGGCTTGCCGCGGCTGATGGAGCGGAACGGCCATAACATCAAGCTGCTCGCGTACTGGAAAGACCGCTGGAACCTGCTGTGTAAAACCGCGAGATTGCTTCTCACGCTCACCGCGATCGCGACGTTCATCCTTTTTTATCTCGCGTTGAGGGACTGCGGTTTTTGGTGGATGTCCGCGGGGCTTTTCATTCTATCGCTGATCTACATGCTGGTGGCTCGAATCATTCCGCACGTGTTGTCGGAAAGCTACGCCGACCGAATTTCCATGGCCGCGCTTCCGTTGTTCGGCGCGCTCACGCTCGCGTTGTACGCGTTCGTTTGGCCGCTTCAGTTCATCGAGGATCGGTTGTTGCGGCACGCCATGTCGGCGTCCGACGAGGAGGACCGGCCGTCCACCGAGGATGAAATCAAAAGCCTCATCGAGGAAACGGACGAAGAAGAACTCGAGGAGGAAGAACGCGAGATCATTCGCAGCGTTTTCGAGTTTGGCGACACGGTCGCCCGCGAGATCATGACGCCGCGCATCGACATCAGCGGCATCAAGGACTCGCTCACGGTCGCGGAGTGCGTTGAACGCGTCAAGGAATCGAGGCACTCGCGCTTTCCGATCTATCACGAAAACATCGACGACGTCGTCGGTTTGGTTCACGTGAAAGACCTGCTTAGGCTCGTGTACGATGGCGAACGCGAAACGCCGATCAGTCAACTGGCGAAAAAAATCGAGTACGTTCCCGAGACCATGCCGTTGAACGATCTGCTGCAGCTCATGAAAAAGGCGCGCGCCCAGATGGTGTTGGTGGTTGATGAATACGGCGGGACCGAGGGACTCGTCACCATGGAAGACGTCATCGAGGAGCTCGTTGGAGAGATCGAAGACGAATACGACTTGAAGGAAAAGGAGCTCCATCGTCGGCCGGACGGTTCGGTGATGGCGCTGGCGCGGACGCCGATTTACGAGCTTAACGAGGAACTTGGCGCCAAGCTTCCGGAGAGCGATGAATATGATTCTCTGGGAGGTTACATCTTCTCCGAGCTGGGCCGGATCCCCCGCGTGGGCGAAACGATTTCCGCGCCGGGCTTCAACCTGCGCGTGCACGCCGGAACCCAACGGCAAATTCAGGTTGTCCACATGACGCCCGTCTCGGACGTTTAGTTTCATGACCATTGAAAGGGTTCCTCATGAATAAGCTTTTCAGCCTAATGATCGCCGCGGCGCTTTGCCTGACGTCCGTCGCGCAAGAAAACGAACTGCGCGTTTTCTACGAAACCGCGAAGAAGGAAATCGCGCCCGCGTTCGTCGCTCCTTCGCTTGGGTCGCAGGTAGCGATCACCATGATGTCGGGACAGGAGCGCGAGGGTATTCTCATGAAGATTGACGCCGCGGCCATCACGCTGATGACCGATACCGGCAGCGTGAGCTACAAGCGCGCGGCGCTGAAGGAATCCTCGCGCGCCGTGTTTTTCGCGGAGGACTTCGCGCGCGTCAAAGCGCTTGAGAAAACCAAGGCGTTCAAAGACGAGTTGCGCATGGAGAGTCTCGCCGAGGAAGCAGCCAGCATTCATTCCGGAGTCTTATCCGTCAGCGGAAAAATCGACAAGGACTCGGACAAGCAGGTCGAGCAAGAAGATCGGGAGAACCCGCGAGACGGCGAAAAGCGGAAATTCACAACCACGACCCGTTCCTACACCGAAACCCAACAACTCACCATCGACGTCGCCAACACCACCACGCACCTCGACAACTACACCGTTGATTATTTCTTCTTCTATAAACCCGTGCAAAGCGGGAACGAAAGAGCCAATGAAGAGCCGAGCGCGACCGAGGAGACGAGAAACGCGCGGCTACTTAGCAAGGGCACGCGGAAGGTCACCGTGGACGCGCGTCGTCGCGATCGCTTCTCCATCGCGTCGGAACCGTGCGTCGTGGAAAAAGTCTCGATCGAGACCGATGGCCGCTCGGGCGATCACGCGCCGCGTGTCTCGGGAAAAGAGAGCGCGGGCTATCTGGTTCTGCTAAAACACGGATCCACGGTGCTCGATAAGAAAGCGAGCGCGAAAAGCTATCTCGCCGACGAGTGGGTCGATCAATTCAAATAGGGTTTAAAAACGCTCGACCCGGCCTCGAGTCTCTGGAGAATACGCCCCAACTTCCAATTTCGGATCGGGGCGTTTTCATTGATGGATCATTTCGACAAAACAAAACGGGCGGTGAAAACCAAGCTGCTTCCCTGGTTCGCGGCGAACAAGCGAAGCATGCCGTGGCGAACCAACCGCTCGCCCTACCGCGTCTGGATTTCCGAGCTCATGCTCCAACAAACCCGGGTTGATCAGGCGACGCCCTATTTTCACCGTTTCATGAAGCGATTCCCCTCGCTCAAATCGCTGGCCGCGGCGTCGCAAGAGGACGTGCTGAAGATGTGGGAAGGTCTTGGTTATTACTCCCGCGCCCGCAATCTGCACAAGGCGGCGCGGCTCATCGTCGCGGAGCGCGGCGGGCGTTTTCCCAACACGGCGGAGGAAATCATCGAACTCCCCGGTGTTGGAAGCTACACGGCCGCGGCGATCGGCTCGCTCGCGTTCAACTTGGATCTCGCCGTGCTGGACGGAAACGTCATCCGCGTTCTATCGCGATTGTTCGCCTACTCGAAAAACTCCCGATCGAGCGCCGCGAAGAAGGAGCTTCAGCGAATGGCGGATGATCTGTTGGTGAAAGGCTCCGCGGGCGACTTCAACGAGGCGATGATGGAGCTTGGCGCGACCGTTTGCCTTCCTCGAAATCCGGATTGCGGCGCGTGTCCCCTCGCCCGCGTGTGCGCCGGGCTGAAGTCCGGCGCGCCAACCGACTTTCCCATGAAGGCCGCGAAGAAGAAAACTCCCCACATCGTGGTTGGCGCGGCCGTCGTGACGAATCGCGCGGGCGAGGTGCTGATCGCCCAGCGTCGGGCGGAAGACATGTTGGGCGGGCTGTGGGAGTTTCCCGGCGGAAAAGTGGAGCCCGGAGAATCGGTCGAAGCGTGCGTCGCCCGCGAATTGAAGGAAGAGCTGGGCATCAACGTCGAGGTCGGCGACTTCCTGATGACGGTTAAGCACGCGTACAGCCATTTCACGATGGAAATGCACGTTTTCTTCGCGAAAATAAAGTCTGGTCGGCCGCGGCCGATCGAATGCCAAGACCATCAATGGCGCGCTATTTCCGAACTTCGAGACGTGCCCTATTCCAAGGCGGACCTTAAGATCATCGACGTGCTGGAAAAAAGATGAAAACACGACTCGTCATCCTATTCGTCCTGATCGCCGCGGGCGCGGCGGCCTTCGAGTGCGAGGTCGTTCTCACGAAACAAGACGCCTCCATGGATTGGTGGTACGCCGTGCCGGTCGGATTCGAACCCGAAGTCACGCGCGTCGACCGCGTCAACAAGGGCGAATATTTTCGAATCATCCCTTTCTACGAAGGCTGCGCGGTCGATGGGTATTCCGCCGCGCGCGTGTCGTTCGACATCGAGATCACGCGCCCCGACGGATCGACCGCGGAATCGGTGAAAGGGAGCGATGGGCTTTCCGGCGCCGTGGCGCCCTCGGGCCGTATTCCCAGCATGGCGATTTTAAATCCTTGTTTCTCCGCGTCAGATCCGTATGGGGCCTACGCCGTGAACGTGACCAGCGTGGATCACGTCGCGGGAATCACGAACACGCAATCGAAAACCGTCCATCTCGTCGAATTCCGAATGGAGACGCTGAGCGAAGAAGAGCGCGGACGGCTGTTCCTCACCTACCCCACCGCCCCCGAACCGGCCAAAGCCCTCGCGGCGTTTCTTCAAACGGAGCATCCGTTCTTCATGGAGGACGACGAACCCGTCTGGTCGGCGATCTGGTTTTTTAAAACCGTTTTCGAAAACAACGAGTTTTTGATTCCGCGTCTGGTCGAGGCTTTTCCGCGGGGAACGAACAAGCAGCGCCGCGACACGATTCTCGTCATGGCCCTGATGGGCCGACTCGACGAACTCCCCGCGCTTTCGACCCATCTAAAAGCGTTCAGCAAAGTCATGGCCGCGGGGCGCGTTCCCGATCCATATGGCGACATCATCACCGGGAAGCAACTCGACATGCTCTGGGCGGAATTCTTCGCGACCGGAACCGTGAAGCCGCTGCGCCGCGTCGTGGAGTCGTTGCGTCTCGTGGAGCACGTCGGCGCGCTGGAGAAAATCAAGTCGGGCGAGTTGGACCCGAAAAACCCGGAGGTCTACCGAGCGGGTCTGCAGGAAGCGGTTTTTCAATCCGCGCTCGTTTCGTTGAGAAGCAATTGCCAAACCTCTCCGCTTACGCGTCAATACTGCGTGGGCGTTCTCCAATCGGACAGCTTGGACGCGCGGGCGGCCTCGTGTCTGGCGATGCTGTTGAAATCCATTGAGAACAAAGAAAAGGACGACGAAAAATGAAACATATAATAAACACGGAAAACGCGCCGGCGCCGATCGGCCCTTACAATCAGGCCGTGAAAAGCGGTCACTTGCTCTACACCTCCGGTCAGATCCCGATCGACCCCGCGACGGGAATCAAGGTTGAAGGCGGAATCCGCGAGCAAGCCATCCAGGTGCTGGAAAACCTCAAAGCGGTTTTGGAAGAAGCCGGAGCGACGATGGAGGACGTGCTGAAGACCACCGTGTTCCTCGCCGACATGAATGATTTTCCGGAGTTCAACACGGTTTACGCCGAGTACTTCGCCGAAGACAACGCGCCCGCGCGATCCACCATTCAGGTCGCCGCCCTGCCGATCGCCGCGCTGGTGGAAATCGAACTGGTGGCGAAAATTTAATGACGCGCGGGAGAATCATACGCTCGCTGCTCGCGCTCGCGCTCGTGCTCACGCTGGGGATCGGCGGCGTTCTGCGCGCGCGAACCATCACGCATCCCGCGACGGGCGGCGAGACGATGGGCACGGGCTATACCGCTCGCATCTCGGGGCGCGTCAGCCAACGGGATCTAAAGGCGCTTTCCGAGGAGATCAATCGCGCGCTGGTCGAGGTCAACCGCCAAATGTCCACGTGGGATCCGGACAGCGAGATTTCGCGGTTCAATCATTCCCGCGGCGTCGATCCCTTCCCGTGCTCCGCGGCCTTCGCCTCGGTCACGCGGCAAGCCCTGGAACTAAGCGAACGGACGGGCGGCGCGTTTGATCCGACGCTGCAGCCCTTGCTCAATCTGTGGGGGTTCGGCAGCGAGGCGGAAACCGAGGCGGTTCCAACCGACGCCGCGCTCGCCGCCGCGAAGCGGATCACCGGTTGGGAAAAACTCTCCGCGGGTGAATCCTGGATCAAAAAAGAAGAACCCGAGCTCTCGCTCGCGTTGGGCGCGATCGCGAAGGGCCACGGCGTGGACGCGCTGGCCGCCATCATGAAACGGACGGGGCATGAAAACTGGTTCGTCGAGATCGGGGGCGAGGTCGCGGTTCAAGGGCTTAATCCGGATGGCGATCCTTGGCGGATCGGTATTCAACATCCCAGCTCAAACCCCTTCGACAACCGCGTGCGGGGCGTCGTTCACCTGACCAATGGAGCGGTCGCCACGTCGGGAGACTATCGTAATTTCATCGAGGAAGACGGCGTGGTTTACTCCCATATTCTAGATCCGCGATCCGGAAAAGCCGTCAAGTCCAGCACCGCGAGCGTGACCGTGATCGCGCCGACCTGCGCCTTGGCCGACGGCGCCGCGACCGCTCTTTTCGTCATGGGCCCCGTCGAGGGAGTCCAGTGGGTGAACGAACGCCCGGACCTCGAGGCGATGTTTCTCATTCGCGGCGACGAGGACGATGAATTTATGGAAGTTTTTAGTTCGGGATTCAAAGCGGCCACTGGGTATACTTCGGAACTTTAATTTAATAAAAGGAAACGAACTCTCATGCGTAAAGTTTATCTGCCCGTTTTAGCCGTCGCGCTTCTCGCGCTGGCCGGTTGCGACAAAGACTCCGCGTCCGTCGAATCGCGCGAGGAAAACGACCCCCTCGTGCTCTCTGGACAACAGCTCATGGAACAAGGGAACTACGACGAGGCGATTGGCGCGTTCGAGCAAGCCATCGCGAACGAACCGTCGATGGCGCGGCCCCACCTTGATCTCGCGATGAGCTACCAGCAACTGATCGTGAGTTATCAGCAACGAGGTATTGGAATCAAACAACACGTTGATAATCACGTCAACGCGATCTATCACTACGGACGCTACCTCCAACTCCGGCCCGGCGCCGAGAAAGCGGAGTTCATCGATCAGCAACGTCAAAAAGTGGTCGAGGCGCTCGCCGCGTTTTTGATCAATACTTCGCCGGACGTGAAGCGCGTCGTGCAAGAACGCAATCAGATGGTTCAGGAGAACAACGATCTGAAACGGCGACTCGCCGCCGCGCTTAAAGACCAACCGCCCGTCGCCGCGAAACCCGCGACTCAGTCGAGCGTCACGACAACCGTTCCTAAATCGGTCAAGAACGTTGAACCGTCGGCGACCAAAACCGAAACGTCTCCCGCCGCCAAGCATCAGATCTATCACGTGGTGGGCGGAGACACGCTTTCAAGGATCGCGAACAAGTTTTATGGCGACTCCGGAAAGTGGGACGTCATCTTCAACGCCAACAAAGACACGTTGCGCGACCCGGGCGATCTGAAGGTTGGGCAGACGATCGTCATTCCTTCCATCGGAAACTAGTCAAGAAATATCGCCGTTGAAAAGGCCCGTCGTGAACGATCAGTTCGTTCACGCGGGCCTTTCTCTTTTCATGGCGACGGGGCTTGCATCCCCTAGGGGGGTCGGCTATCTAAGAATGCAGTTGGAACTTAAACGTAAAGGGTTTATTAAAAATGTCACATTTTAAAGACAACATGACAGCCGATCAACTCGCCGAACGAGCCCTCTTTCACCTCAAGTACAGCCGCGGAAAAGATCTACGCGCCGCGACGACGTTCGATAAGATGATGTGTTTTTCCCACGCCGTCCGCGACATGGCCGTGGATGGATTCATCGCGACGCAACGCCAGTATCTCGACAAGGACGCGCGCCGCTTGAATTACCTTTCGATGGAATACCTCATCGGAAAGATGCTCTCGAACAACGTTTACGCGCTGGGTATCGAGAAAATTTCCGGCGAAGCCTTGAAGGCGCTCGATATCTCGATCGAGGACGTACTCGCGCTCGACGTCGAAGCCGGTCTGGGCAATGGCGGTCTGGGCCGTCTCGCCGCCTGCTATCTGGATTCGCTCGCGACCATGGAATTGCCCGCGTACGGATATGGCATTCGCTACGAGCATGGCATCTTTCGGCAGGAGTTCGACAACGGATGGCAGAAGGAGCGTCCGGACGAATGGCTGGCGCTGGGTTATCCATGGGAACTGATTCGTCCGGAACATACCCAGCCGGTCTGCGTGTACGGCCGCGTGAAGAAAAACTTCCGCCCCGGAAAAGGCGCGGCGGACGTCTGGGAGGACTTCCAGGTTTTCGAAGCCGTTCCGTATGACGTTCCGATCATCGGCTATCACGTCAACACCGTGAACATGCTGCGCCTTTGGAAATCCCAGCCGGCCGAAGGCTTCCGGTTGGACGTCTTCAACCAGGGCGACTACGTGCGCGCCGTGGAGGAAAAGAACTGGGCGGAGAACGTGTCGAAGGTGCTCTACCCCTCCGACTACACCTACGCGGGCAAAGAACTGCGCCTGATTCAGGAATACTTCCTCGCGTCGAGTTCCGTCCGTGACATTGTCCGCCGCTATCGCAAAACGCACAAGGACTTCACGAAATTCGCGGAGAAAAACGTCGTCCAGCTGAACGACACCCACCCCACCCTCGCGATCATCGAACTCATGCGGATTCTTCACGACGAAGAGCGAATTCCGTGGGACAAGGCTTGGGAGATCACGGTCAACACGTTCTGCTACACCAACCACACGCTGCTCGAGGAGGCGCTTGAGAAGTGGACGGTCGATCTGTTGCAGCGCGTGCTGCCGCGCCACATGCAGATCATTTACGAGATCAACCACCGCTTCCTTCAGCAGGTCGAGATCAGTCACCCAGGCGATGGCGACCTCATGCGCAAGGTCTCGTTGATCGAGGAAGGTCCGCACCAACAGGTTCGCATGGCCAACCTCTGCGTGGTGGGCTCCAACAAAGTGAACGGCGTTTCCGCCCTGCACTCCGAACTGTTGAAAACCGAGACCATGCCGGAGTTCGACAAAATCTATCCGGGCAAGTTCACCAACATCACCAACGGCATCACGCATCGCCGCTGGCTGATCAAATCCAATCCGGAACTCACCGAACTAATCAGCGACAACATCGGCGAGGATTGGAAGATGGACCTTTCGCTCATCAAGGAGTTCGAGAATTCCGCGACGAGTCGAAAAGCGCAGAAGAGTTTCATGGCGATCAAACGCCAGAAGAAAGTCGAGCTCTGTGAAACAATCAAGGAGCTGACCGGATACGTCGTCAGCCCGGATTCGGTCTTCGACGTTCAGATCAAACGACTGCACATGTACAAACGCCAGCTTCTGAAGGCGATGCACATCATTCATCTGTACAATAAGATCAAGGCGAATCCGAAAGCCGCGACGCAGCCGAAGACGTTCATCTTCGCGGCCAAAGCCGCTCCGGCCTACCTGATCGCGAAATCGGTCATCAAGCTGATCAACACCATGGCCGAAACCATCAACAACGACGTTGACGTCGCCGGTCGCCTGAAGGTTATCTTCCTGCCGGACTACAACGTCTCGCTCGCCGAGAAAATCATTCCGGCCGCGGACATTTCCGAGCAGATCTCCACCGCGGGACTCGAGGCTTCGGGCACGGGCAACATGAAATTGTCGCTGAACGGCGCGCTGACCGTGGGAACATGGGACGGTGCGAACGTCGAAATCGCGCAACATGTCGGCGAGGAGAACATCTTCATCTTCGGAAACCGCACCGAAGATCTGGCCGAGTTGCGACGCAAGGGATACAACCCTTGGTCGCACATGGACAAATCCAAGGATCTGCAGGGCGTGCTCGAGGCGATTCGCGACAACATCTTCGATCCGTCCTCGCCGGACCTGTTCAAGGATTTGTACAACGAGGTCACCGAACATGGCGATTTCTACTTCTATCTCGCGGACTACGAGGATTACATCAAGACCAACAGAGACGTGGACGCGCTCTACGCCAAGCCTTCGAAATGGGCGGAAAAAGCGATTCTCAACGTCGCGCGCATGGGCTGGTTCTCCTCGGATCGTTCCATTCAGGATTACGTCGACGGCATCTGGCGGTTGGAGAAAACCCCGATCGATATGGCGGACGAGGTTTAATCAAGAATCGGAGTGACTAATCGCCGCGCAGAACAGGGCTGAGTTTTCAGCCCTGTTCTTTCAAGCGCTCGGCGAGCGTCGTGACGCGGTCGCGGGACTCCGCCCGCGAGACGGCCAGGTTCAACGCTTTCTTCGTTCCAAGAATGATGACCAGTTTCTTGGCGCGAGTGATGGCCGTGTAGATCAGACTGCGTTGCAGCAGCACGAAATGCTGCGTGTGCATGGGGATCAGCACGCAGGGATATTCGCTGCCCTGGCTTTTGTGAATCGTGATGGCGTAAGACAACACGAGCTCATCCAGCTCGCGGAAATCATACACGACCTCGCGTCCGTCGAAATCCACGACCAACTCCGAGGCTTCGTTGTCGATCGAAAGGACGCGGCCGATGTCTCCGTTGTAAACATCCTTGTCGTAATCATTTTCCGTCTGCATCACTTTATCGCCGGTCCGGAACGTTACGCCAAACCGCTCGACCTCGTCGCCGCGGGGATTCAGCAACGCCTGCATCGTGACGTTCAGGTTGCGGGCGCCAAGTTCGCCCTTTTGCATCGGCGTCAGGATCTGAATGTCGGTCATCGGGTTGAAATGAAACTTTTTCGGGATCGAGTGCTTGATCATTTTTCCCACGAGCGCCAACGCCTTCTCCGGATCGTCCGCTTCCACGAAATAGCAATCGCCCGACGCTCCTTCCTCTGGAAACTCCGGACTTTTTCCTTGGTTGATTCGATGCGCGTTGGTGACGATTCGGCTCGTCGCGGCTTGGCGGAACACCTCGTCGAGATGACTCACCGGTATGGTTTTGGAGCGGATAATATCCTGCAACACGCGGCCAGGGCCGACGGAGGGAAGTTGATCGGCGTCGCCCACGATCACCACCGCGGCGTGAAGCGGAACCGCGGCCATGAGTTGCGACGCCAACACCACGTCGATCATGCTCGACTCGTCCACGATCAGCACGTCGCATTCCAACGGGTTTTTCGCGTCGTGAACGAAACCGCCCGTTCCGGGATTGAATTTTAGCAGGCGGTGGATGGTTTTCGCTTCCATGCCGGTGGTCTCGGCCACGCGTTTGGCGGCGCGCCCGGTCGGCGCGCAGAGTTGAACCCGCATCTTTTTCGCTTTGAGCACCATCAGAACGGAATTCACCAACGTGGTTTTGCCCACGCCCGGTCCGCCCGTGATGACCATGACTTTGGAGCGAATCGCGGTTTGGAGCGCGTTCCGCTGCGCGTTCGCGAGCTCGATACCGGTTTTGGACTGCACCCAATTCAACGCTTTCGCGAAATCGATTTCGGGGCACGGATGCGTCCCTTGTTCCAGCATTTTCAGTTTTTTGGCCAGCTCGATCTCCGCGAAGTAAAGCTTGGGCAGATAGATCAACTCAACCCCCTGAAAGTTGGCGCGTTGGATCAGACGCTTGGCCTCCACCGAATGATCGAGCGCCCGTTCGATGATCACCAGATCGATGTCCAGCAGCTCCGCGGTCCGGGAGAGCAGGTCGTTCCGGCCGTACGCGCAGTGCCCGCTGGCGGTGAGTTCTCCCAGCATGTATTCCAGGCCGGCCCGCGCCCGCAGGTCGGAGTCTTTGGCGATGCCCAGTTTCATCGCGATTTGGTCGGCGATCAGAAAACCGATGCCGCGGATGTCTCGAGCGAGGCAGTATGGATCGCGCTGCACGATCTCGATCGCTTTGTCGCCATAGATCTTGTGGACGCGGAACGCGCGGGTCGTGCTGATGCCGTGACTGAAAAGGAACGACATGATGCGACGCACGTTTTTCTGCTCGTCCCACGCGTTTTTGATGTTGTCCTTGCGCTGCTTGCCGATGCCTTCGACCTTGAGCAGCTTTCCGGACGAGTTTTCAATCACGTCGAACACGTCGCGACCGAACGTCTGGACCAGTCGTTTGGCGTATTCCTTGCCGATGCCCTTAACGAGGTCCGACGCCAGATACTTTTCGATGCCCTCCAACGTGTCCGGCTTGGACATGCGCATGCCCGCCGCCTTGAACTGTTGGCCATGCCGCGGGTCGGTCAACCATTCGCCGTCCGCGGCCAGCCATTCGCCGGGGTTGACCGTCGGCACGGTTCCCGTGACCGTCACGAGCTCCTTGCGACCGCGAACCTTGACCCTCAAAACGCAGAAGCCGTTTTCCTCGTTACGGAAAACGACCCGCTCGATCTGACCATCCAGTTTGTCCATTAATACTTTTTCTCGTATTCGCCCTTGCCTAGTTTTTCATACGTGGTGAACCCCGCGCTTTTGGCGCGGTCGTGCAGTCCGCTTTGAGATCCGCCCACGCTCGGAGCGGACAGCTGCCGCGCGATTTTCTCGCCGCATCGCGGGCAG
Source organism: Pontiella desulfatans (assembly GCA_029287275.1). GTDB lineage: Bacteria > Verrucomicrobiota > Kiritimatiellia > Kiritimatiellales > Pontiellaceae > Pontiella > Pontiella desulfatans_A. The sequence goes on along the minus strand of JARFRL010000481.1, from coordinate 12,363 downwards.
GTTTCCTTGGCGGGCGCGTCCAGACTCTCGACGTCCTCGAATCCCTCCTTGCAGTGGCGGCAGGACTTTTTCGGATCGACGGCGGCGTATTCTCGAATGGGCATGATTGATTCCTTCCAATGATTGAATCCTTTTACCACGCTCGATCCTGATTTGGAAGCGCGGCGGGCGCTAACCTTCGGGTGGAATCTCGAACGGGACCAATTGCTTGAGCCGCGTGTCGAACACGCGCTCGGTGCGTTCCGGACGCGCGGCGCCGAAGCCGACGCGCGCGTTCGGGTCCGCGGCGTCGAGCATGTAAGCCACTCGGCCGTCGATCCGCACGCGGGGAGTGTTTTCCAACTCTGGATAACTCCGATCGAACGCGACGTAGGCGAAAACGTGATCTCGGGTGAACGCCATGTAGGTTTTCACCCCGACCGACTCCAGCAGGGAGCAAAGCAACACGGTCTGGTCCTCGCAATCGCCCCCGCCGGACCGAATCGTGTTCATCGGTTTCTTCGCGTGCTCAACGCCGTCGTTCGGATCGGAGACGTAATGAATCTCATTGCTCACGAAATCGAGGATCGCCAGCGTTTTCCGCAATGCGTCGTCGTCCGAAAGCCGCGCCGCGCGCGTCGCGATCACGTTGAGCTCCTCGTCGCGGTAGTCCACCTTGTTGAGGTAGTTCATGTAGTTCCCGGCGATCAGCGTGTCCGCGACGTCTTTGATGGGCCGCACCCTGAACACCATTCGCCCGCTTTCCCGCAAGGCGTCCATAAACGTCAGCTCGCCGGCCACCGCGGCGGGCCAGTTCGCGGCGATCACGCTGATGAACACGATCGCCATGAAAATCATAACGACTTGCATCATGGCTTTGCGAAAAATGATGAGCAGTAGAATCAGCGTTCCGTAAATGATGGAAATGGCGGCGATATGATTGGTCAACGAATGCGCCACGTTCCTGAGCGCGAGCAAAGCGAGCAAGGAAAAGAGGAACGAAATCAAATACCACGTGCGGGTGTAGCGCGAATGTTTTCGTGGAAGTTTCCCGGGGTTCAGCACCGCGGCGGTGAGTAGCATGGCGCCCAGCGTCACCGCCGTTCCTCCGAGAATTTGAAGCGGAAGCCAATCCCCAAAAAGGAAACAGCTCAGAAAAAAGAGAAAGAGGTAGACGGAGGCAACCGTGAAGGAAATCCGTTCGTCGCCGTTCAACGACCGCGCCTCACCGGATTTCCAACGCTTCGCCGGTTTCGCGGCGTTTTTTTGTGAACCTTGTGTTTCGTCCGTCATTTACACGGAATTAGTACCTTGGAAGCGCGGCGCAAGCAAGCGCGCTATTCAACTTCAGCGAAGGCGATCCAGCCCTCGCGGCCGGGCGACTCTGTTGGGGACGACCCTGCCACGCATGATGCCCCCGCGCTAGCAATTCGATCTCGTGGCCTCGCGCCTTAAAAGACGTGGTTTCGCAAACGCAACTCGGTTGGATGCGGCTTCAGGTAATACTGCTGGGCGAGATACGCTTCCTGATACTTGCGGACGTAGTGGTTGATCAGCGTGATCGGAACGATCAGGGGAAAATGCCCGATTTTATAGCTGGCGATGGTTTCCCGCAACTCCGCCTTTTCGTCGGGCTCCAGTTGTCGTTTAAAATAACCCGACATGTGATCCAACACGTTGACGTGCTTTCTGACGGTCGCGCGCAGGCGCAGCGCCGCCATCATCTTGTCGTGATACTCTTCCTGAACCGCAGCGAGTTCCCGCTCCTTCATATCCGCCACGATCCGCCCCAGCTCGCGGTAAATCGGGATGCTGTGCGACATCAACAGATACTTGTGCCGTTCGTGAAATTTGACCAATCCGCCGCGGGTGTTGTTTTCGGTCAGCATCTCGCGCCACCGCTTCAACGTGAAAACTCGTTCGATGAAGTTCTCGCGTAGCGACGGATCGTTGAGCCGCCCCTCTTCCTCGACGGGTAGCAACGGGAAGCGATTCATGAACGCGTTGGCGAAAAGGCCGCGGCCATTGTTCGACGGCATGCCTTTCTCGGAATACACCTTCACCCGTTCCATGCCGCTGCTCGGTGATTTGCTCTTGAAAATGAATCCGCACAGATTTTCTTTTTCCAGCTCCGTCACGCGCTTGTCGCACCACGCGAGCATCGGCTCGGTCAAATCGCGGCGGGTTTTGCCGGTCATGAGCCGCGGATGTTCCGGATCGCCTTCCAGCCGCATGGTCTCGCGCGGCACGCCGAGCCCAAGCTCGAACTCGGGGCAGACCGGCACGAACTCGAACCATTGCCCCAACGTTCCCGTGATGTAGCTGTCGTGTTTATGCTGTCCGTCGTAGCGCACTTTTTCGCCCATCAAACAGGCGCTGACGCCAATCCTTATTTTTTCCATCAGAAGCCTCCCAGCGTCTTGATCTCCCTAACCAGCTCGAAGCCGAATTTCTCTTTCACCGCCGCGATCATTTTCTCCGTCAGTTGAAAGACGTCCCGCGCCGTCGCTTCGGGCTCCGCGATGATGATGTTCGCGTGTTTCCCGAACAAGCGGGCGCCGCCCACGCGGAAATCCTTCGCGCCGGCCTCTTCCAGAAACCAGCCCGCGGCTTGGCGCCGATCCGCGGCGGACGTCGGCTCGACGTTGCGGAACACGCTGCCGGCGCATGGATTCGTTTTCCAGTCGGGATGCTTGGCGCGGCGCAACTCCAGGATGCGCTCGCGTTCCAGTTCCATGATAGCTCGGTCGGCGGGCCTTAGCTTTAGCAACGCATCGAGGACGATCGCCCCGCTGCGTTTCAAAACGGAGGAGCGGTACTCGAAATCCAGCTCCGCGGCCGCGACGTCGCGAACGACCCCGTTGAGCTCCAGCAGGCGAACGGATTCCACCACGTCGCCAATCTGTTTTCCAAACGCGCCCGCGTTGCCGGCGATCGCGCCGCCGACGGTGCCGGGAATGCCGCTGCAGTAGGAAACATCGCCCACGCCGCGCTCAGTGGTCAAGCGAGCCAGATCGTCGAGCAACGTGTCGCCGGAAACCCGAACGCGGTCGCCTTCGAACTCGATGGAGGGCGATTCCTCGGAACAATACCGCAGCACGACGGCGTCGAGGCCCGCGTCGGAAACCAATAGGTTGGAGCCTTGTCCGATCACGATGAAGGCGATCTTCGATTCCGCCAAAATTTTCGCGGCCGCGGAAAGCGTCTCCGCGTCGGGGCATTCGATGAGCGCGGGGCAGTCGCCTCCCAGCTGGAAGGTCGTGTAGTTTTTCAACGCGGCGTTTTTCACCACGGTCGCGGTGGCGGGCAGTCGGCTCTGAATGGAGGCATCAATCATGAAATCTTTCGCTAAATTCTCGCCATGCTAATCGCCCGTCCGTTAATTTCCAAGCCGCCATGACTAAAGAAATCACATCCGCCGCGAATCCCTTCATAAAGCGCCTGAAAGCGCTGGTCACATCCAAGAAGGCGCGGGCTGAATCCGGCGTGTTCGCGCTCGAAGGTTGGCGCGGCGTTAAAACGCTGCTCGATCACGAAAGTCCGTTTTTCGAGATTGAACAACTCGTGATCTCGTCCGACTGGAATCAGGCTCCAACGCCCGAAACGATCGAAACCACGCGGTTGCCCGCTCACCTGTTCGACAAGATCTCCGACACGCGCAACGCGCAGGGCATCCTCGCGATCGTCAGATCAAAACCCGTCGCGTTCGAAATTCCCGCGCGCGGCCGGTTTCTTCTGCTCGACAATCTGCGCGACCCAGGAAACCTCGGCACGCTGATTCGCTCCGCGGTCGGCGCGGGGTTCGACGGCGTGTTGTTGTATGGCGATTGCGTGGAACCCACGAACCCGAAAGTGGTTCGCTCCACCATGGGCGCCTTCGCGTTCGCGAACACGCGTGAAATCGCGCGGGCCGAGCTGGACCAACTTCTCGCGGCCGGATTCGAGCTCTGCGTCACCACGGGACTCGGCGGAGAGAATCTCTACGAGACCGCGTTCGGCGATAAAACCGTTCTGGTGATCGGCTCCGAGGCCCATGGGGTTTCCGAAGAGTTGTTCGCCAAAGCTTCGAAAAAGATCACCATCCCCCTCGCGCCCGAATGCGAATCGCTCAACGCCGCCATCGCCGGGAGCGTCTGCATGTTCCAGATCGCGCGCGGCGCGAACGGCTGAGGTAGAGCCCCGCTCCCGCGACCAACAGCAAACCAGCCGTGCCAGGTTCCGGGATCACGCTCAAGTGCCCGGTGGAGTACAGCTCCGAGGAATCCCAAGACAACCCGCTGGAAAGCGTGGGCGCGACGATGCTGGAGAACCGCCCGCTCGCACCCCCTTCCCAGTCGAACAAATCGAACCGCGCGCCGTTGGTGACGGAAAATCCATCCATGAACAGCACGCTCAAGGTTCCATCCAGCGTCGCGGTTCCCGTGACGGTTAGATGATCGTACTCCGCGCCCAACGCGTAACCGCCCAACTCCATTTCCAGCGTCCCGATCGCCGCGACGGTTAGATCGCCAGACAACGTGGATTCCGCGGGGCTGTTGCCCGGAGCGAAGGTGCCCTCCAGCGTCAGAGATCCCAGCAAATCCGAAGCCTCCAGACGCCGACCGGCATCCAACGCGGAAAGCCCGCTGAGTTGTCCGCCGACGCGCAGCGTTCCACCGTCATTGAAACTGAATCCCGGCATGGACGCGTCGAAGTCGGACCGAATGGTCAATGTTCCACCATGGTATAAATGGATTTGGCTCGCGGGCTCGGCGTCGTCAAAAATCGCGATCCAGGAGGCTTCGACTTCTCCTCCGTCCGCGATCGCCAATTCGCTGGGCGTCAGCGGATCATAACTTTTCATCACGAGCCCTTGAGCGAGGTTCCATTTCGATCCGACCCCTTCGACCGCGACGTGATTCCCTATCGAGCGAGGTTCCGACGCCACGGTTTCGATTCTAGCCGAAGTTGAATGAACGACCGCGCCGTCGCGAATCACGAGCGCGTTGTTGAGCGCGTACGGCCCCGTTCCCACCTGAATCGCGCCCGAGTTCCACGTGGTTCCCGCGCCCGAGATGAGCGCGCGGTTGCCTTCGCACGGGTAAATGAAGTGACCATAGCCGATGATCGCGTCGGCGCTGGCGAGTGAAGCGCCGTTGGAGACAATCAGAGCGTGCCCTCCTCCGCGGTAACCTATGGTGAACCCGTTGAAATCGCCCGACTCAGTGACGGTTAATCGGGATCCCGGATCGCTGACGAGCACCTGATTCGCGTTTCCCGCGTAGACGCCGATCAAACAGGACTCGGCCTCCACCTCTCCGCCCCCCGCGACGCGAAGCTGGTTGTTCACGGAGCTGGGCCCGAAGCCCACGCGCAACCTGCCCGCGTCCCAGCGCGAACCGACGCCCGCGACGTTGACCACGTTGTCGTCCGCGGGGATTCCATCGCCATAATAGAACTCGTAACTCGTCCAGCCGATGTACGATTCGGCCGAGGACATCGACGCGCCATTCAGAATATTCAACCGGTTGTGGTTCCCTTTGTAACCGAGCCTCACCCCGTTGGTGGAGAAGGTCGTGGCCGCGCCCGTGACCGTGAGGGACCGATTGTCGTTCTCGTAACCGATTTCAACCATCGCGGCCGCTCGGACGCAGATCAACGTCAGAATCAACAACGTGGCTTGGACGCGTGCTTGCATGATCTCCCCCCATGCGAATTGAACAACTGGCAACATACTACCCTGAAATAGGTTATGAAACAAAAAAGACCGACTTCAAACGAGTTGGATCCTGTTGTTCGAAAAAGTCCCGCAATCAGGCCTTTTTCACGAACTCGGACTTTAGCTTCATCGCGCCGAAACCCGGGATTTTGCAGTCGATGTTGTGATCGCCTTCGACCAGCCGGATGTTTTTAACCTTCGTTCCGATTTTAAGGTCGGAGGTCGCGCCTTTGACTTTTAGACCTTTGATGATGGAAATGGCGTCGCCATCCGCGAGCGGGTTGCCCAACGCGTCGAGAACGACCAATCCCTCTTCCGTCGCCGCGGATTCGGCCGGATTCCATTCGTGGCCGCAATCGGGACAGACCAGCATGCCGCGGTCTTCATAGGCGTAATCCGATTTGCATTCCGGGCATTGAGGCGCGTCGCTCATGTCATCTCCGTGTGGTGAAAGAAAAAAGGACTGAAACCGAAGTTTCAGTCCTTATAATGGTGGGCGTTGACGGGCTCGAACCGCCGACCCCCTCGGTGTAAACGAGGTGCTCTAGCCAACTGAGCTAAACGCCCATTCCTCGAAAGGAGCGCACATAGTACCCATTCCACTTTTCGAGTCAAGGGGTGTTGATCAAAAAAAAAATCAATTCCTCGCGAGCGCGTCTTTCAGCGCCGCGCGCGTCGCTTCGTTTTGCCTTGGCGTTCCGATGGTTACGCGGACGTGGTCGGGCAGGCCGTACGGGTCCATTGGGCGGACGATCACCTTGCGTTTCTGCAGCTTTTCGAACACCGCGCGGCCGTTTCCGGTTTTGATCAGCACGAAGTTCGCTCCGGAAGGGACGACTTCGACGCCGAGCTTCGGCAATTCGCGCTCGAAAAACTCCAGTCCCTGGAAAATCATCTCGCGGGTTTCGACGATATGCGTGACGTCGTCGAGCGCGGCCCTCGCGGCGGCTTGCGCCATGAGGTTCACGTTGAACGGCTGGCGGACCTTGTTGAGCAGGTTGATCAACTCGGGATGCCCGACGGCGTAGCCGATTCGAAGCCCGGCGAGGCCGTACGCCTTGGAGAAGGTGCGCAACACGATGATGTTTTCCTTGCCGGCGCGGATGTGCTTGAGCACGTCGGGTTTCATGGCGTCGGGCATGACCTCGAAGTAGGCTTCGTCGAAAACCGCGACGACGTGGTCCGGCAGTTTCTCGATGAAGGCGTCGATGGCCGCGGGCGAGACCATGGTTCCGGTCGGGTTGTTCGGATTGCAGATCGCGACCAAACGGGTGTCCGGCGTGATGGCCGCGAGCATGGCGTCGAGATCGTGAACGTGGTCGGGCATGGGCACGCGCAGGGTTTCGCCCTGATAGAGCGCGTTCGCCAGAAAGTATACCGCGAAGGCCTCCGCGCCCATCACGAGATTCTTCCCCCGCTCCATGAACACATGGCAAAGGAAAACGATCAGCTCGTTGCTGCCGCAACCGAACAGCAGGTTTTCGGGCTCGACGGAGAGTTTCTCCGCGAGCGCGCGCTTGAGATAAAACGCGCCGCCGTCCGGATAACGATGCATTTCGGGAATCGCTTCGCGCATGGCTTCGACCGCCAACGGCGACGGGCCCAGCTCGTTCTCGTTCGACGCGACCTTGAGGATATCCGCGACATCGTCGAAGCCCAGCTCGCGCGCGACCTCCTCGATCGGCTTGCCGGGTTCATACACTTTCAGATCGGACACGTAGTCTTTCGGCTTCATCTTGCTCCTTCGTGAAATCAGAAGAAACAATGTAGCGATCCGAAGGCGGTTAATCCATCGCTAATCGTTCGCGAACGGCGAAAGTTCGCGCAGGCGCTTGATGATCACGGGCAGCTTCTCGAGCACGTAATCAACATCCTCGTCCGTGTTGTATCGGCCTAGGCTGAAGCGGATGGAGCCGTGCAGGCAGGAGCGCGGCACGTCCATGGCGCGCAACACGTGCGAGGGTTCCAGCGAACCGGACGCGCACGCGGAGCCGGTGGAGGCGCAGATGCCCACGTCGTCGAGCATCAGCAGAATGGCTTCGCCCTCCACGTACTCGAAACTGATGTTGGTGGTGTTGGGCAGCCGGTTGCCGACGTCGCCGTTGATCCGCGCGCCTTTACAGGTCGCGAGGATGCCGGCCTCCAGACGATCGCGCAGTTTTCGCTCGTGTTCGGCGTCGCGCTCCATGCGCTCCACCGCGAGCTCGCAGGCTTTGCCCAGGCCGACGATGTAGGGCACGTTTTCGGTGCCGGCGCGGCGGCCGCGTTCTTGATGCCCGCCCATGATGTGCGGCGTGATTTTCGTGCCGCGGCGGACGTAGAGCGCGCCAACGCCTTTGGGCGCGTGCAGCTTGTGGCCGGAAATGGATAGCGAGTCGATCGGAGTGTCTTTCACGTTGATCGGCAGTTTGCCCGCGATCTGCACCGCGTCGGTATGCATGATCCCGCCGCCTTCCTTCACGATCGCTCCGATTTCCGGAATCGGAAAGATGACGCCCGTCTCGTTGTTCGCCCACATGATGGACGCGACGGTCTTCTTGCCGGACATGGATTTCTCGCGAATCACGTCGAGGTCGAGGCCGCCCTTTTCATCCACCTCGAGCGTGGTGAGGCGAAATCCCTTGTCCTCGAGATAGTGGCACGGCCCCAAGACCGCGGCGTGCTCGACGCGGGTGGTGATGACGTGCGGATGGCCGCCCATGGCGTCGACCGCGCCGCGGATCGCCATGTTGTCGGACTCGGATCCGCAACTCGTGAAAATGATTTCGTTGGGGTGTTCCGCGCCGATGAGCGCCGCGACCTTCTCGCGCGCCGCGTCGATGGCGCGTTTTACGCCGCCGCCGAAATTATGCATGCTGGAGGGGTTGCCCCAGTGTTCGGTGAAATAGGGCAGAATGGCCTCGGTGACTTCCGGCGCCACCGAGGTGGTCGCGTTGTTGTCGACGTACACGGTCGGGTTCATGAAATCGCCTCCACGACGATGTCGTCGGAGACGGCTTCGCGCAGCTGGTTCTCGACCACGTCCTTCAAGGTCACGGAGGAAACCGGGCAGCTGACGCAGGCCCCGACGAATTTGACGAGCACGCGGTCGCCATCGACGTCGTGCAGTTCCAAGTCGCCGTTGTCGCGGCGCAGAATCGGTCGGACCTGTCGGTCGATGGTTTCCTCGATCAGCTTGATCTTCTGGAGTTGCGTGAGCTTGGGTTTTTCTTCCTTGGCCGCGTCCGCGGCGATGACGCCGTTGATGATCGCCTCGATCTCGGGAACGCACTGCCCGCAGCCGCCGCCGGCTTTGCAGGCGTTGGTGACTTCTTCCGCGGAGGTGAGGTTTTGCTCGCGGGTCACCTTTTCGATTTCCTTGTCGGTGGCGCCGAAGCAATGGCAGATCACCTCGCCGTCGATCTGACGGTCGAGTTTTTTTCCGGTGCGGAAGTTGTAGATCGCGGCCTCGAGCGCCTCGCGGCCCATCACGGAGCAATGCACCTTCTGTTTCGGCAGCTCGCCCAGGTAGGCGATGATGTCGGCGTTGGTGATTTCCTCCGCTTCCTCGACCGTTTTTCCGATCAGCATGACCGTCAGCGCGGAGGACGACGCGATCGCGCTGGCGCAACCGAAGGTCTGGAACTTGGCTTCGTCGATTTTCTTTTGGTCGTCGAGTTTGAAGGTCAGGCGCAGCGCGTCGCCGCAAGCGAGCGAGCCCGCGAGTCCGTCGCCGTCCGGATTTTCAACCGCGCCGACGTTGCGCGGGTTTTTAAAGTGATCGGTTACCTTGTCCGTGTATTCCCACATCGCTGTCGTACCCCTGTTGATCTTTCGTTAGCTGAGTTCCAGCATCGCCTCGATCGACCGGCGGGCCTTGTTCGCGGTTTCCTCGGGGACGATGATACGATGTTGCATGTCCTCGAGCGACCAGAGCACCTTTTCCAGATCGATCTTTTTCATGTTCGGACACAGAGCTCGGTCGCTGACGGAATAGAACTTCTTCTCCGGATTTTCGTTCCGGAGGCGATAGAGAAGCCCCATCTCGGTGGCGACGATGAACTCGTTCTCGTCCGACTCTTTGGCGTGCGCGCACATTTGGCCGGTGGAAAGCAGATAGTCGGCCAAGTCGCGGATCGACAACGGACATTCGGGGTGCGCCATCACCTTCGCGTCGGGATGATCCGCGAGCTCGCGTTTGATGTCCACGTCGCGGATGCGCGAGTGCGTTGGACAGTAGCCGTCCCAGATGATCATCTCGCGGCCGAGCTCTTCCTGAACGTAATGCCCGAGGTGCGTGTCGGGCACGAAGATGATCTCCTTGTCGGCCGGAACGGAGCTGACGATCTTCTTCGCGTTGGAAGAGGTGCAGCACAGGTCGCACTCGGCTTTCACGGCCGCGGAACTGTTGACGTAACTGATCACGACGGCGCCCGGGTGCTCGGCCTTTTTCGCCTGAAGCTGTTCGGCGGTAATCATATCCGCCATGGGACACCCCGCGAACTGGTCGGGCAGCAGGATGGTTTTCTCGGGACTCAGGATCGCCGCGGTCTCGGCCATGAAATGGACGCCGCAGAAGACGATGACTTCCTCCTCGAGCTCCGCGGCCTTGCGGCTGAGTTCGAGCGAGTCGCCGGTGAAGTCGGCGATGGCCTGAACCTCGTCGGGCTGGTAGTTGTGGGCGATGATGATCGCCCCGCGCTCGCGCTTGAGTTCCTGGATTCTCTCTTCAATGGACTGCATGATTACTCCTCGAAAAGCGGCGTATATAAAACGAATAGACCGCGGAAATAAAACAAAAAGGATAACGAATGGGTCCTATTGAAATCCACCGCGTTCGACATTTTTGTTCGAAAAGCCGAAACACGGCTATTTTCGTCGAAAAAATCAAACCGGAATGACGCCGCGTTTCACTCCTTGATTTTCTTAGGCTTGCAGACTTTGTCTTTGTTTTTGACCACCGCGCCGCATTTCTTGCACTCGAAGTGATCTTTCTTTTTTTTGTGCGAGGATTCGCCTTTTTTACAGCTCATGACGCCTCCCTCCAATCATTGGAAATCCAGTTCATCGCCCAGGCAGGTGTCCACCAAGGCCGCGGTTTTCAACCAAGCATGGTTGGCGGGAATCACCTTGGTTTGACCCGCCACCTCCGCCAGCGGAACGGCCACGCAGTTTTCACCCTTCAGTCCCACCATGACGTTGTACACGCCATCGCGCAAGAGCTCGCCGGCCTTGGTTCCAAAACGCGTGGAGAGCAGCCGGTCCGTCGCGGTCGGCGATCCGCCGCGTTGCACGTGGCCCAAGGAGGTGAACCGCACCTCGATGTCCGCGGCCTGCTGAATCTCGCGGGCGACGCGACAGGCGATCGGCTCCTCGATCAGCAGGGTTCCATCGCGCTCCTTTTGAACCGGCTTTTTCTTTTTAGGCCCTTCGGCGACCTCTTCCTTGGAACGCGCGCCCTCCGCGATGGCGATGATGGAGAAGCGTTTGTTGTGATGCCGACGCGCCATCAGATGCTCGACCACGTGCTCCATGTCATAGGGAATTTCCGGCAGCAGAATCACGTCCGCGCCGCCCGCGATGCCCGCGCCCAGCGCCAGCCAACCGGCTTTGTGGCCCATGATCTCGCAGACAATGGCGCGATGGTGACTGCTCGCGGTGGTGTGCAACCGATCGATCGCCTCGGTCGCGATCGCCATGGACGAGTCGAAACCAAAGGTGATGTCGGTTCCCGCGACGTCGTTGTCGATGGTCTTGGGCAGCGTGATGACGTCCAAGCCGGCCTCGTGGAGCCGCATCGCGTTTTTTTGGGTGCCGTTTCCGCCGAGGCAGATGAGGCAGTCGATATGGTTTTTGCGCGCGTTGGCGACCGCGACCTCGGTCATGTCCATGACTTTTCCGCCCATGTTCATCTTGTGCGGTTTGTCGCGGCTCGATCCCAAAAAGGTGCCGCCATGCGTCAAGATTCCGCTGACGTTTTTATCCTCCAACGGCATGACGCGGTTTTCCACCAAGCCGCGGAAGCCGTCCTGAATGCCGATCACCTTCGTGCCCTGCCCCAGCGCGGCCTTCGCCACGCCGCGGATCGCCGCGTTCAGCCCGGGGCAGTCGCCGCCCGAGGTCAAAATTCCAATCGTCTTCGTTTTTCCGTCCATATTCCATCAACTCCTAAATGGTTTATTAGTCCCAAGCCCGCCCTACCGCTAGACGAAAGCGCGGAAAACGAGGCCCCTCTCCATGAAAGGGCTCCGTTTCAATCATCGAGGGCGCGCGTTATGAGTCGCTCGTGTCGGGGCGGTGCGGCTCGAAACGGGTGCGGCGGGTTTTCTTCGCGTCGGCGAGCGCGTCGCACGCCAGCGTGTAGAGCGCTTCCTGGCTCCGGACTTTTTTCGCGCCCGTTTTCACGAGTCGAGCGTAGGTTCCGTCGCGTTTCAACGTCCAGCATTTTTGATTGTCCGCCAGGTGGAGCGCGAGCATCTCGATGAGGCGGTCGCGGCAATCGGCGTCCTCCACCGGCACCATGAGCTCAAGGCGTTTATCGAGGTTCCGCGGCATCCAGTCGGCGCTCGCGATGTAGACCCGCGGCTTGCCCCCATGATGAAAATGAATGACTCGGGCGTGCTCGAGATAGCGATCGATGATGCTGATGATCACCATGTTTTTCTCCGGCTTGGCGCAACAGATGCCGCGGATGTTCAGCTGAACCT
>JARFRL010000414.1 GCA_029287275.1 Pontiella desulfatans | reverse complement strand
TGGTATCCCTGTTCCTTCAGCAGCGATGCGATGGTGACCTGTCCCGCGTTGATGAGTGGTTGCTCGCGCCAAACCGAAACATCGGTTCGGAACGGGAAACGTCCCGCCATCAGTCCATAGCGGGAAGCATGGCAAAGAGGTCCCGCGGCGTGGGCGTCGGTGAATCGCATCCCGCGCTTCGCGAGTGAATCAATGGCAGGGGTCGGTATTTTCGACTCGGGATTATAACACCCCGGATCGCCGTATCCCATGTCGTCGACCAGTATGACGACGATGTCCGGAAGGGTTGATCGGCCCGCCGCCAGCGTGGTGGTCGCCCCCGCGACCGCGAAAAACAACAAAACACAGAATCGTGAAGTCATAATGAAAAGCCTCTGTTTCATATGGTGAGCCCTTGCCGCGGCGTTCAAACGTGCGAGACATTTTATGGAACGCTCCAAGGATTGAAAGGGAATACGGAGGGAATAGGCCTTTTTTGTCGAGAAAGTGAGGGTGTTTGTCCCCATGAACGTTCGGCCCTTTGACGCCGAAGAAAGATAGGATGTTTCTGGTTAGCTTAGTGTTCGCCGTCTGGAAATAGGATGTAGGTGTCTGAATTTGTCATGGTGGGATGATCATCAGAACTCCCATGTTTGAACGGTGGAAGACCTCTACAGGTCTGAAAGAGGACTAATGAGATCACGATTAATGCAGTTATTTACTTCGGCCGTGTTGGCTGGAGTTGTTATCGCGCAAGGTGGAGATCGGAATATTTCCGAAATCCTGGGCGCGACGCATATGAACCCCCTGTACCACTTCACGACCAAGCCGGTGCTGGAGGAGGGGGCGGATGTTCTGCGGCAGATGGGATCGGGCGCCATCAAATTGTGGTATGGACCCAGCTATGCAACGAACTATCCGCAAAACCACAGCTGGCCGACGGTGAACAACCTCACGGAACTGGCCCAGACGGAATATTTTCAAATCATGTTCGGCGATCCGGACTTCAAGACCTATTCGTTGGAGCTGGCGACGTTCGACTACCATCAGTCGTGGCCGAACGGCTTGGTCGGTTACGAGTCGAACAGTATTTCGGCTGAAGTCTACGCGTTTGCCACGCACCTGCTCGACACCTACAACAATTCGGGAAAGACCTTTATTCTGCAAAACTGGGAGGGCGACAACAATCTCGGAGAAAACGCCTCCGCGGTAAAGGTGAGGGGCATGATCGACTGGCTCAATTGCCGCCAGAACGCCATCAACGCGGCTGTTGCCGATTCGACATCGTCGAACGTCTGGGTCTACGGCGCGGCGGAATGCAACAAGGTGGGTCAGTCCAACTGGGATGGACCCCGCTGCGTTACCGATGTGTTTCCTTATCTCCACATGGACCTTTATTCTTATTCGGATTGGTACACGCGCTTTGAAGAGGATCTAATGCTGGAGGATGTCAATACCATTAAGCGCTATGCGCCCGACAGCGCGACGTTCGGCCATGAAAATGTGATGTTGGGCGAGTTTGGTTTGAATAGATTCGCGGATGGGGAGGCCGGAAACCTCCTTTCGAGCCGAACGGAGTTCGAGATCGGCATGGATGCCGGGATTCGTTTCGCGTTCTACTGGTGTCTATATGAACAGTTCGATACCAACATCAGCCACGGTTTGGTGCTCGATGCCGAGCGCGCCGGGCTCTTCGGCCTGCCGGTCGACCATACTGGACGCTATTTCACGCAAAGTCAGAATTATTTCAAAACCAACGCGCTGACGCTTGATGTGTTCGAGGATCTTGCTGACGACTTCAGCGAATGTGACAGCTTCAGCAACTTGACGGTGGAGACCAACCTGAAGGATCAGCTCGACAACGATCCGGCGCGCTTCGTCCGCTCCGACGAGAACCAGTCGGGTATTCTCGAGTATTCCTTCGGCCGCGATGTTCGCCGCCTGGCCCTGATGGGCTACGAGGAGCCGGGCAAAAACAACAACGTGTGGGTTTACGCCTCAAAAAACGGCGTGGAGGGTTCCTTCACCAACATTCCCATGCGTAGAATCGTTAACGCCGTAGAGGCTGGAAATACCTACCGGCGGGTGCTTAATAAAAATGTAGATGTGATTCCATCCGGCTATCGCTACTTCAGGATTATTTTAAACGGTGATGTGCAGTGGAGTCCGCAGATCGGTTCCATGCGGTTTTACCATGAGCGTCCGCCCCTTGTGCGGACGATCCAGTTTGGTGGACTGGTTGCGCACCTTTCCGATACGAACCATCAGGCGCGGGTCGGCGCGGATGAACTAGTGCGGTTTAATGGTGCCGACAGCTGGGGCGGGGATGCCGGATTTAACGGCAACCTGAATAACGGCGATATCGGTTCTTTCATAACCTCACCCTCCACGGGGTTGAAACTGACGACCACCGCCGCGACTTCCAATACCTTCATCAATGGCTCTACGGGCGTGATCGGCATCAAGGGCGGTGACAATGCCAAATTCGATCCCGGCCTTTCAGAGCAGTGGAGTCTGGAGTTCAACCAGCCGGTTGTTCTAAAGCAATTGCTTATTGCAGCGGTCAACGGTGATGCGGAGGAAGTCTCCATTGAAATCAATGGTGTGCCTTCTTCCTTTACCCGCACACATCCGAACTCGGAACCTTCCGGATGGGATGTGAACCGATTGATCTACACGTTTGATCCTCCCGTTGAGTTAACGGCGGGAACCGATCTGACCATTGGTGCCTTGACGACTGGGCAGTTCGGTTTGGAA
>JARFRL010000400.1 GCA_029287275.1 Pontiella desulfatans | reverse complement strand
TTCCGATTTCCGACGCGAGCACGAATTTGGGCATGCCGGCGACGGTTTTCTTGTCGACCGAAAGCGCGGCGCGCAGCGCGGGCCACTCCAGGCCCGGCGCGGAGACGGGCAGCTTCAGCGCGACGAAGATCCGCTCGATCCGCTCGGCGTCCGCCGCGGAAAGCCCGGTCAGTTCGACGGAGGCGCGGGCGGCGTAGACGGAACCGATCGCCACGGCCTCGCCGTGCACGTATTTCCCGTAGCCCGCGACGTTTTCCACCGCGTGGCCCACGGTATGGCCGAAATTCAAAATGGCGCGGAGCCCGCCCTCGCGTTCGTCCTGCGCGACGACCTCGGCCTTGACCTCGCAGCTCCGGCCGACCATTTTCGCGAGCAACTCGGAGTTGTTGACGTCGGCCAAGCCGTCGATGTTTTCCTCGAGCGTTTTGAAGAAGGCCGCGTCGTAAATGATTCCATACTTCACGATTTCCGCGAGCCCCGCGGCGTACTCGCGCGGCGGCAGCGTTTTGAGCGTGTCGAGATCGGCCAGCACCAGCCGCGGCTGATGGAAGGCGCCGACCAGATTCTTGCCCTCCGGAATGTTCACGCCGGTTTTACCGCCGACGGAGCTGTCGACCATCGAAAGCAACGAGGTCGGAACCTGAACGAAGTCGATCCCCCTTAAATAGGTCGCGGCGACGAAGCCCGCGAGATCGCCGATCACGCCCCCGCCCAACGCCACGATGAACGAGCCGCGGTCGAGCCCGGCCTTCACGCACTCGCTATGCAGCGCGAAAACCCGCTCGCCGCGTTTGGTCGGCTCACCGGGCGGCAACGTCACCGTCGCGACCGCGAACCCCGCGGCCTCCAACGCCGACTCCGCCGCGGCCGCGTAGCGCGCGCCCACGTTTTCATCGGTGATGATCAAACAATTTCCTTTGAGCCCGACCGCGGCGCAAAGGCCGCCGAGTTGGTCCAAAATTCCCGCTCCGATGTGGATCTCGTAGGAGCGCTCGCCGAGGTGTACTGGGACGTCGTATAACATAGCTCGGAGTGTGTAGGCGCTCGAAGGGGGGCGAGTCAATCCAAAAGCGTGACGATTCAAACGCGAACCCGGACGGAGAGCTTCATGAAACACGGAACTCTCCGCGAGAATTTTACTATTTCGGGATTGATCCGAAAACAGGCGCGTGTATATTAGACCACATTCGTACTAATTTAGAAGCAACCAACCGAAACCAAGGAGAAAACCATGAACGTTGATCAACACCTGAAAGTCGCGACCTGGCACATCGAACAGGCTCGTCTGCACGCCACCGTTGAAGAAGGCCACAAGTGCGGCTGCCCGCTGAACGACGACTACGCGAAAATCATCGAGCAGGTCGAAAGCGGCAACATCGTTGACGAAGGTCACTAGACCGCCCGCTCTTTTTCGAGCGACTCAAGAACCGCCCTTGCCGGCGGTTCTTTTTTTATGCCCACCCAACCGCGCGGGAGAAGAAACAAGGTCGAAGGTCGAAAGTCGGAAGGTCGAAGGGATGATGAAACACGACGGCTTAGAGGCCAAGCGCCTGCTTCAAGTAGAGCGAGCCCGTGACGATGATCAACCGATCCGGATCGGTCGCCCACGCCCACGCGGCGGCGAGCGCGTCGACGACGGGCTCCGCGGCGATTCCCGCGACGCCGCAACGGAGCGCGGCCTCTTCGGCGCTTAACCCGCGCGGCGCGGCGATAGGGATCGTCCAGGCCTTCGCGACGAGCGGCTTCAGCGCCCGTAGAAACTCCACCGAATCCTTGTCGTCGAGGAACCCGAAGACGAATCCGATCCGCTGGCGCGGATAAAGCTCCTTGAGCGTTTTCGCCAGCGCGCGGCCGGCGGAGGGATTGTGCGCGCCGTCGAGGATGATCCGCGGCTCCGTTTCGACGACTTGAAAACGGGCGTCCCAGCGCGTCGATTCGAGCCCCTTCTTGAAGTCGAACTCGATGTCGAGCAGGTCGGAAAGCAGCTCCAGCGCCGCGACCGCGACCCCGCAGTTCTCGCGCTGGCATTCGCCCAGCAGCGGAAGGTTGAGCGGCGGTAGGTTCCGGGAATGGGTTTCGATTTTCAGCTTTTGCGGCTCGCCCGTTTTCATGACGGAGACCGCCTCCGCGCTGACGACGATCGGCTCGCCCGTTTTTCGCAGCTCGGCCATCGCGGCTTCGCTTTGCGGCGCGGAGACGACCGGCCGGCCGGGCTTGATGATGCCCGCCTTCTCCGCGGCGAATTGTTCGATGGTGTCGCCCAGGAAGTTGGTGTGGTCGATGTCGATGTGGGTGATGACCGAGATCAGGGGAATGACGACGTTGGTCGCGTCCCAGCGTCCGCCCATGCCTGATTCGATGATCGCGATGTCGACGCCTACGTCGGCGAAATATTGATACGCGATGGCGGTGGAGATTTCGAAGAAGGTCGCGGCGCGGCACGCGG
>JARFRL010000399.1 GCA_029287275.1 Pontiella desulfatans | reverse complement strand
AGTGGAAATCGTAACCGTCGGCCGCGCGTCCGCGAGCATCCGCTCGAGGCGTTCCGCGGGAAAATCCCGATCGAGAGGCACATAGGCCCCGCCGGCTTTAAGGATGGCCAGCATGACGGTCAGTTGCGCCGGGCCGCGTTCTAGATGGAACGCGACGGTCCGCCCCGGGCCCACCCCGAGTTCCCGCAAAACCCGCGCGAGGCGGTTCGCGTCCTCGTTGAGCGTCTTGTACGAAACCCGTTGATCGCCCTGGACCACGGCCACGGCGGCGGGAAACTCCAGCGCCCTTTTTTCAAACAGCTCGTGCACGCCGGTTTCAGGATAGGGAGTCGGCGCCGGATTCCACGCGGAGATCAACGCGGTCTGCTCTTCGGAGGAGAGATGCCGCGCGTCGCGAACGGTGATTTCGGAGTCGAGGATTTCCAGCAAGCGCGCGAGGTGGGAACGCACCATCGCGAGGGTGCGATCGGAATAAGGGCCGCTTCCCCGAACCCCGCTTCCACTTTCCGAAGATAGGAAAACCGTCGCGTGAAAAAGCGCGTTGAGGGATCCCAATCGCAACGTCTCTCGCAGTTCCGATTCCGAGACCGGCGGTTCTTGGAGCCACGTGTTGACGGACCGTACATAGTCGGCGCCGGATTGGAGTTCATCGACCTCGAACCGCAACGGACGCGGCTCTTGATCACCCGGCCCCTGAAACCCCAGGCTGACCGTCGGCGACCCCGAATAGCGCGATTGAAGCAAAGCCCAGGCCGCGACCAGCAAACGCGAAGTCGTTCCATCGGGAACACGGATTTCCCAAGGCGTGGATTCTCCGGTCTCGCCCTGGCCGAAGCCCAGCGGCGTCGCTTCCTCGAAATCCTCGAAAGCGTTCCGCCAATCGGTTGTGTTTTCAGGCATCATTGATTCAGGGTTTCGCGGCGCGGCCGCCGAAACAATCCGACGAAGGTCCCGCACAACGCTCCGGCGAGCGAAGGTAGAATATCCATGGGATCGCAGGTTCGGGCGAAGGAATTGGGGAGCAAGGCTTGCAGCAACTCAAGCCCAATAGCCAGCGCGCAGGTTATGCCCACGGAAAGAAACGCGGCCCACGCCCATGGGCGGTGCTTGAACACCCTCATGAGTAGCAAGGCGCACAAAACCATGAGCACGAAATGCACGGAGGGCTGGAGGACGTCTTTAATCTTGTCATACTCCAAACTGAACCGCCGACCCAGCGGCCCCCATTCCCGGGGCGATGGAGCCAAGAGCAAGGTCAAGGCGATCAAGATCCACGCTCCGGCCAACACGCGGTTATGTTTCCACGCGGCCATCCATCAGCCCTTGCGCGAAAACTGCGCGAGTTTTCCCAGATTTTTCCATACTAATGTATGCAGGTGTCCGACGCGGTTGCGACGGATGGCATGCCAGTCCTCTTTGGATTTGGTGATGATGTGCTTCAGACTGCGATTGCTCACGCCTCCGACGCGCATCTTCACCAGCACCATCATTAAATAAGCCGGTTCCACTTCATGTTTCGCGAGCGCGCGCAGCATGAAGTCGTAATCCGCGGCGCAGGTGTAGGACGTGTCGAAATATTCCCCGTTTTCCAGCTTCATCCGGTCATAGATTTCGCGGCGCATATAGAAGGTTGGATGCGGGGGCA
Organism: Pontiella desulfatans; assembly: GCA_029287275.1. GTDB lineage: Bacteria > Verrucomicrobiota > Kiritimatiellia > Kiritimatiellales > Pontiellaceae > Pontiella > Pontiella desulfatans_A. Next base: position 1,277 of record JARFRL010000399.1, on the reverse strand, counting down.
TCCAACCCCACTTCAACTTGCGGCGATAATAAACTCCGCTCTTCCAGTGCCGAACCAAACCAAACTCGCCGTCCGCGAGCGGGCGCACGTATTGGAGATCGCCATACACGGCCTCGGCGCCGGAATTCTGGATCGCGCAGGAGATCCGATACAAAACGCCCGGCGAGGCGAGCACGTCGTCCGCGTGCAGGAACCCGACGAAATCGCCGGTCGCCATCTAGACCCCCTTGTTCAGGGCGTCATAAATGCCTCGATCCGGTTCGGAGACCCATTGATCCGGATGAAAGTCCTGCTCTTTGATCAACTCCAGCGTGTTGTCCGTCGACCCGCCATCCACCAAAATCCACTCGATGTTGTCGCGCGGATACGTCTGTTCCGCGAGCGAGCGCACCGTGTCCAGAACGCTGGCCTCGGAATTATACGTCGCGGTGATGATCGAAAATTTCATGCCTTAAACTTTCCAGTCGCGGTACCACGTCACGAATTTATCCAGGCCGCTCTTGAGGCTCGTCGTCGGCTCATAGCCCAGCTTGGTTTTGGCGCGTTCGATATCCGCGAAGGTAATGGGCACGTCGCCGGGTTGCATGGGCAACATCTCCATTTCGGGTTCGATCCCCAACGCCTCGCCCAGATATTGGATCATGTCCATCAGCAGTTCGGGTTGGTTGTTGCCGAGGTTGAAGATTTCGTATGGGTCGAGACCATCCGCGAAGAGCGCCGATTTCACGCCGCTCACGATGTCGTCGATATACGTGAAATCGCGTTTCATGTCGCCGTGGTTGAAAACCTTGATCGCCTTGCCGCTCAACATCGCGTCCGTGAAGAGCCAATAGGCCATGTCGGGCCGGCCCCAGGGGCCATAAACCGTGAAGAAGCGCAAGCCGATGGACTGGAATCCATAAAGGTGGGTGTAGGAATGGCTCATCAGCTCGTTGGCTTTTTTCGTCGCGGCGTAAAGACTGACCGGGTTGTTGACCGGATCGTCCTCGCTGAACGGAACCTTCTTGTTTCCTCCGTACACGCTCGAACTCGAGGCGTAGACCAGCCGATCGATTCCATGATGCCGGCAACATTCCAGAATATTGAGGTGCCCCGCGAGATTCGACTGTTCGTAGGCGAACGGATTTTGAAGCGAGTACCGAACCCCCGCCTGCGCGCCCAAGTGGCACACGCGGCCGATCCCCCGCGCTTTGAACAACTTCTCGAGCGCGGCGTGATCGGCGAGATCCGCTCGGAAACCCACATAGCCGTCGCGCGCTTCGAGCCGCGCGTGCCGC
>JARFRL010000382.1 GCA_029287275.1 Pontiella desulfatans | reverse complement strand
TTCGGTCAAAAGTCGAAAGTCCGAGACCTTGAACCCGCGAAGCGTTTACGCTTCGGCCGCTTTCGCGAGCGCGTCTTTCACCTGTTGGGTGATGACGTCCCACTGCTTGTCCGCGATCTGCTGCTTCGTCGCGAGCCAGGACCCCCCAATCGCGCTGACGGTCGGCAGCGAAAGATAATCGTTCATGTTGTCGAGACTCAGCCCGCCCGTCGGGCAGAACTTCACGCCCAGCGGCGCGTAAGGCGCGCCTAGGTTTTTCAGCATGTTCACGCCGCCCGCCGCGCCCGCGGGGAAAAACTTCAGCATTTTCAAGCCCAGCGCGAGTCCCGCTTCGATTTCCGACGGCGTCATGACGCCGGGGATGAAGAGCGTGTCGTTTTCCTGGAAAAATTCAATCGTGTCTGGATTCAGCCCCGGCGCCAACCCAAAGCTGACGCCCGTGTCGACGCACATCTTCGCCTGATCCGGCGTGACCACCGTTCCCGCGCCGAGCATCATTTCCGGCAGCGCCTTCTTAATGTTCGCCAGCGCTTGCGGCGCGGCCGCGGTTCGGCACGTTACTTCAATCACGTCCATTCCGCCCGCGAGCAGCGCTTCCGCCAACGGGACCGCGTCGTTTGCGTCGTCAATCACGATCACCGGAATCACCGGTCGTTTCAATAGTTCGTTCAACATGTTTTTTTCTCCTTTATGAAGGTCCAAGGTCTGAATGTCGGAATGTCCAAGGTCCAGCGCCGGAATCGGACTTTTGACCTTCGACCTTCAGACGTTCGACTATCTATCCACCCGCGCGCCGGCGCCGGCGACGATTTTCTCGACTTCCGCGAGCGACGCCATCGTGGTGTCGCCCGGCGTGGTCATCGCGAGCGCGCCGTGCGCCGCGCCGTATTCAATAGCTTTGGCCGGATCCTGAAGAATCATCAGGCCATAGATGAAGCCGGACGCGAAGCTGTCGCCCCCGCCCACGCGGTCCATGATTTCCAGCTCCGGGCGATGCGTGGACGTGAAGAACTCGCCATCCACCCAACACATCGCGCCCCAGTCGTTCACGGTCGCGGTTTTCACGCCGCGCATCGTCGTGGCGGTCGCTTTGAAATTCGGAAATTCCACCACGGCCGCGTTGATCATTTTCTGGAACGAGCCGACGTCGAGGTCGGTCAGATTATCGTCCGCGCCTTCGATCTCGAAACCGAGACACGCGGTAAAGTCCTCCTCGTTGCCGATCATCACGTCGACGTACTTCGCGATCTCGCGGTTGATCTCGCGGCATTTTTCCAATCCGCCGAACCCCTTCCAGAGCGAGGGCCGATAGTTGAGATCGTAGGATACGATGGTTCCATGCTTCTTCGCGATCCGCGCGGCTTCGATCACCACCTCGCCGGTGGTTTCTGAAAGCGCCGCGAAAATTCCGCCCGTGTGGAACCAACGAACGCCCAGCGTTCCGAAGATGTGTTCCCAATCAATGTCGCCGGGCTTCAGCTGAGACGCCGCGGTGTTGCCGCGGTCGGAGCACCCCACCGCGCCGCGGATTCCGAATCCGCGTTCGGTGAAGTTCATGCCGTTGCGGACCGTCCGGCCAATGCCGTCGTAATCCATCCATTTGATCAGCGAGGTGTCGACGCCGCCCTGCAGAATGAAATCCTCCATCAACAGCCCCACATCGTTTTTCGCGAACGCGGTCACCACCGCGGCGCGTTGGCCGAAACAACGCCGAAGACCGCGCGCCACGTTGTATTCGCCGCCCCCCTCCCACGCTTGGAATTGGCGCGCCGTCCGGACGCGGCCCTCACCGGGATCAAGACGAAGCATCACTTCGCCCATTGATAAAATGTCGTAGCGGCAATCGGCCGCCGCTCTCAGCTCTAATTTACTCATGGCTTCTCTCCTTGGTTGAAAACAAGGAAGTCATACTACCGAAAACCGAGCGAACAGGAATACGTATTTCACGCATAATATAGGCCATATCGCGCAACCGAATTAATCCGCGAAACGAAACTTTTTTCGGTAACCCGAAGGGGTCGTTCCCATTTCGAGCTTGAACGCTTGATTGAAACGCTCGCGTGTCGCGTAACCGCAAGCCTCGGCGAGATGTTCCACCAGCATGTCGGATTCCCGGAGCAAGCGGCAGGCTCGTTGTATCCGCTCGCGCCGAATCGAATCATGCACGGAGGTTGGCAACAAGGCTTTGAACCGGTTCTCCAAGGTGCGCCGACCCACGCCAGCCGCGCGCGCCACGTCGTCCACCAGAATCGGACGGTGCGCGTTCTCGCGGATGAACCGCGCCGCGGCGGCGACCGCCGGATCGCTCACCGCGGTCAAATCGGTTGAATGGCGCTCAACGATCCGTTCGGGCGCGATGCGGATCGGCTCGTCCGGACCGGGCGCGCCATTCATCAAGGCCTCCAGCATTTTCGCGGCGCGCCAGCCCACCCGCTCCGCGCCCAGCTCGACGCTCGACATTTGGGGGCGCAGCATCTCGCACGCGAAGCGGTCGTTGTTCACGCCCAGCACGAAAACATCTTCCGGCACGCGGAGTCCCGCGTCGACGCAGGCGTCGATGACGACGCGCCCGACGGGGTCCTCGGTCGCCAGCACGCCAACCGGCCCGGCTCCGGAAAGCCGGTTGATTTCCGCGGAAATATTTTGAATGGCTTGCCGCGATTTGAGCTCGAGACACTCAAAGCCCTGTTCGGACAACGCGCCGATGTACGCCTCGTATTTCAGCGTCGCGTCGCCGAAAACCTTGCGGCCCGTGACCGCGAAACGACGGACGCCTTTCCCCATGAAATATTCCGCGGCCATCCGCCCGATTCCATGATTGTCCACCACCACCGACGTGTTCGGAAGATCCAAAAACCGGCCGAACACGTTCACCGCGGCGATTCCCCGCTTTCGGAGGTTCGCGACCGCGGGGTTGTCGAGCATGCCGATCACGCCGTCGCCGTCCCATTTTTTAAGGTCGGCCAGCGAGACTTCGGGCACGCCATGCGGGGCGTGAAACCGCCAGTCGCCCTTCTGAACCCCATATCGCGCGATCCCGTCCGCCACGGCCCGAACAAAGGGGTTGGCGTTCGCCATCGCCAACGCGATGCTGAATTGTTTTCCGCGTTCCCGCATGAATATCGATTCGACCTCTCGTGTTGAAAGCCCGACTGTTCATCACTTCGCGCGCGAGGTCAAACCCTCTTCGTTCCAAGGCCGCGCGTTTATTCCGAAATAAAAAACGGCGCGCGACCGGGGAAGATGGTCACGCGCCGCCCGACATCAATGGATGTCATGAATGCGTTCTATTCGGCCGCCTCGCGTTCTTGGCGGCGTTTTTCGTATTCCGCCCGCGCTTGAGCGCGTTCCTCCTCGCTAAGCTGTCCGTCGCCATCCGCGTCGAACCTTTCCATCATTTCGCGGCGCCGATCGCCTCCGCCGCGCCGAGCTTCCATTTCGGTTCGCATGGCGGCGCGTTCCGTTTCGCTCAGCTCGCCGTCTCCGTCTTTATCAAAGCGCTCCATCATTTGCTCGCGGGACGGACGCTCGCCGCGTTCGCCGTCTTTTCCGCCGCGTTTGGAGCGTTCTTTCTCGCGGTCGGCTTTCAACTTCTCAAGCTCGGAATCGGAGAGTTGGCCGTCGCCATCCTTGTCGTAGCGCTTCATCATTTCGGCGCGGTCCGGACGATGGCCTTTTTCACCTTGTGGACGTTCCTTGCCCGGTCCGTTTCCTTTTTCCGGACCGCCGCCTTCCGGCTTGGCCTGAGCCAGCGCGCACGCGCCGGCCATGGCGAGGATCATTCCAGTGAGTTTTAGTGTGTTGGTTTTCATGACGCGCCTCCGTTGGTTAATTGCCGTCTATGGATGATAAACGGAGGGGCTGAAAAAATATTGCCGAGAAAGCGCGAAAGGAACGGCTAGGCGATTTCCGGACGGGGCATTTCGCGCACGCGCAGCGGAAGGCTCGCCATGGCGATCGAGTCGACCGCGAGATTGATTTGATAGTCCGCGAACTCGTCGAACTTCACGTGTTGAAAGTTGAGGATCAGGTTGACCGCGACGGACTCGACGTCCGCGCCCATGCGAGGCTTCACCTCGCCTTCCATCGCTTGAAAAACCGGAAGTCCGTCGGGATTGACCAACTGGAGCTTCACCGAGTGGGCGCCCTCTTCCATCTTGTCGAAACGCAACCGCAAGGCGATCGCGCACGCGGGATGAACGACGGGCATCTTGACGGCGTAGATCTGGTCGAACGTCCCGAGGATATTCAGCTTTCCATGGTTGTCGGTGGCGGCGTCGCAAAGCGCGAAAACTTCGATTTTCATAATTAATCTCCGCCCTCAACGTAGGTGAAGGCGCGCGGGAAGGAAAGGCGATACACTCCAAAAGGAGCGCGCCTAGTCGGTCACGGCGCCCTCGGAAGCGGAGCCGACGAGCTTGGCGTACTTCGCGAGCACGCCGGTTTTATGCTTCGGCCGCGGTTGCTTCCAGGCCTTCTTCCGCCGCGCCATCTCGGCGTTCGAGATCCGCGCCTCGATGGAGCGTTTTTTCGCGTCGATCGCGATGACGTCGCCGTTTTTAACCAGCGCCAACGGACCGCCGACGAACGCCTCCGGCGTGACGTGTCCGATCACGAAGCCATGACTTCCTCCCGAGAAACGTCCGTCCGTGATCAGCGCGACGTCCGCGCCCAAGCCCCGCCCGATGATCGCGGAGGTCGGCCCGAGCATCTCGCGCATGCCGGGGCCGCCTTGAGGGCCTTCATACCGAATCACCACCACGTGCCCCGCCTTGACCGTTCCGTCCAGAATCTTTTTAATCGCCTGCTCCTCGGAAGAGAAAACAATCGCCTTGCCTTCAAAACTCAACCCTTGTTTTCCCGATATTTTCGCGACGGCGCCTTCCGGAGCGAGATTGCCTTTCAAAATCACGAGATGCCCGTCGGGCTTGATCGGCCGCGAGAACGGGCGAATGATTTCCTGTTTTCGGGGATAGGGTTTCGCCAACGTTAAATTCTGCTTGAGCGTTTTTCCCGTCACGGTCATGCAATCGCCATCCAACAGTCCGGCCTTCAGCATGCGCGCCATGAGCGGCGCCACGCCGCCGATCGCGGCGAGATCGGCCATGACGTATTTTCCGCTGGGTTTGAGGTCCGCGACCACCGGAACTTTTTTGCCAACGGCCGTGAAGTCGGAAAGTTTCAGCCGCACCTTCGCGGCCTTGGCCATCGCCAAAAGATGCAACACCGCGTTGGTGGAGCCGCCCAGCGCCATCACGACCGCGACCGCGTTCAGGAACGACTGGCGCGTTAGAATGTCGGAAGGTTTGATGCCGCGCTCGATCAACTGCAACACGGCGCGCCCGGCGGCGTGGGCCTCCTCGCTTTTTTCGCGCGACACGGCGACGCGGGACGAGCTGTTCGGGAGACTCATGCCCAGCGCCTCGATCGCCGAGGCCATCGTGTTCGCGGTGTACATTCCGCCGCACGAGCCCTCGCCGGGAATCGCGGACCGCTCGATGTCCGACAGGGTTTTGGAAGAAATCTCCCCTTTCGCGTGCTGTCCCACCGCCTCGAACACGGAGACGATGTCGATATCCTTCCCGCAATAGCAGCCCGGCTTGATGCTGCCGCCATAGACGAACACCGACGGACGGTTGAGACGGGCCAACGCGATAAGGCAGCCGGGCATGTTTTTATCGCACCCGCCGAACGCCACCACGCCATCAAAGCCCTCGCACGCGGAAACCGCCTCGATCGAGTCCGCGATGATTTCGCGCGACACCAGCGAATATTTCATGCCCTCGGTGCCCATCGATATGCCGTCGGAGATCGAAATCGTGTTGAATAGCACCGCCTTTCCGCCGGCGACCTCCGCGCCTTTGACCGCCTCGTCGGCCAACCGGTTGATATGCATGTTGCATGGCGTGACCATGCTCCAGGTCGAGGCGATCCCGACTTGAGGTTTCTTGAAATCCGCGTCCTTGAACCCGACCGCTCGCAACATGGCCCGGCTGGGAGCCCGTTCGACTCCATCCACGACCGCCGCTGAAAACGCGCGTTGATCCTTGCTAAACGATTTGGCGCACATACACATATCCTCCGAAGTTGTCCGCGAGTGTAAAAGGCTTTTTGATGGTTGCAACCCATTTCCCCGGTATTTCCATCCCTTGGAAACCGCTCGGTCCGCGCCGGTTCAGTTCTCAATTATGGGATGCGCGCCGCGTGGAATTCGCCAAGCAAACGTTTTTTAGCCCCTGAATTCAGGCTTTTCAGGGCATTTCGCTAAAGATGGCCCGGCGATTGCTATATTGGTTTCAATTAAAAGCACGAGGTTACTGATGAAAACATGGTCCATAGTAGCGGTTGAAGTTTCGATGGCGCTAACCGGCGCGGCGATGATCGGACTGATGGTAGTGGTCGCCTTCAACTAGAAACGAGTTCTCCCGGGTCCCAATGGTTGGGGGGCATCCTCCTCCCGACCTCCCAATCATTGGGGCCTATTTATTCACGAGCTGATCCAGATAACGGGCCAGCTCGTCTTTCATTTCAGGGTGCTTCAGCGCGTAATGGATGTTGGTCTTGATGAAATCGAGCTTGTTGCCGATGTCGTGCCGCTTCCCGTCGATCCGCGTACCGAACATGGGCCGACTCCGGGCCATGGAACGCATCGCGTCGGTCAGTTGAATCTCGTTGTTTTTTCCACGCGCCGTTTGAATCAGGAAATCGAAGATATCCGGCATGAAGACGTACCGCCCCGCGAACGCCAGATTCGAAGGCGCTTCGTCGGGCTCGGGTTTCTCGATGAAATCTTTCACGCGGTACACCCCGTCGTCCAAGACCTCGCCATCCAACACGCCGTAGCGATTGACCTTCTCCATCGGAACCTCTTCAAGCGCCACGACCGATCCGCCGTGCTTGCGCGACGCGTCCATCAGCTGCCGCGTCACGGGAACCCCGGAGTGGCTTTCCAGAATGGTGTCGCCCAAGAGGAGCGCGAACGGCTCGTTGCCGATGTGGTTGCGCGCGTACGAAACCGCGTCGCCCAGACCGTTGAGCTCTTTCTGCCAAATAAAATGAATGTTCGCCATGTTGGAAACGCGCTGAACGCTATCGAGCAGCTCCGTCTTCCCTTTTTCGGCGAGCTCGCGCTCGAGCTCGAAGTTGCGATCGAAATGCTCCTCGATGGCGCGTTTCGACTTGCCGATCACCATCAGGATGTCGGTGATGCCGGACTCGACGGCCTCCTCCACGACCAGCTGAATGGTCGGCGTGTCGACGATCGGCAACATCTCTTTCGGTTGCGCTTTGGTGGCCGGGAGAAAACGCGTGCCGAATCCGGCGGCGGGTATGACGGCTTTACGAATCATGAAGAACCTCGTTTTAAATAAGGGTTGGTTTGAACACGGCGACGCCTAACGGGTCGAGTTTGGATTTGAGTTTTAGAAACATCGGCTCGTCGCGGAACGTTCCGACGATCGCGCCGCCGGATCCGGTGAACTTCGCGCTGGCGCCGGTGGCGCGCGCGGCCTCGACCATCTCGATGTTTTCAGGGTGAATTCGGTAGAGATCGCTCCGCAGGTCGAAGTTCGCGTCGAGCAGTTCGCCGATCTCGTCGCGCCGGCCGGCGAGCAGCGCCTCGCGCGTCCGCTCCGCGAGATCGGCCCAGGTTTTCATCGCGTCGACGACGCGCGTCTCGCCCATATTGAACCGGGCGCGGATGTCGTTGTGAAACACTTCCGAGCCCTCGCTCAAGCGGCGCTTGTAACCGATGTAAACGTTCGGCAACAACGCGGCGTCGATCGGCTCGTAAAAGCCATGCCCTTGCCGCGCCATCAGGTCCTTGTCGAAGTCCATGTAGGTGAGCCCTTGATAGGCCTGCGCGACGCGATCCTGCAGACCGGCGCCGATGCCCAGCTCCTCGGCCTCGACCGAGAGCACGATGTTCGCGAGTTCCGCCTTCGGGATTTCGACGCCGTAAAATTTCATCAGCCCTCGGAAGCAGGCCGTGATGATCGCGCTCGAGCCCGCCATGCCGACGTGGTGCGGAATGTTGGAGAAATATCGCATGGCGAAATTACGCCCGCCGCGATCCACGTCGTGTTGAATGCAATATTCATGGAAGCGTTTCAACGAGGCCTGCAGCAGACGGATGCCGCCATAATATCCGCACTCGCGCACGTTGCGTTCTAGATCTTCGAGGTTGGCGTAGATCGAACGATCGCGACGGTTCGGCAGCAGCTCGATGTGCGGCGCTTCATACATGACCGTTTCGGCGTAGAATTCGCTGAAGGTGAAGGAAATCGTTTTCCCGTTATACCCGTCCGATGGATTCCCCACCAGACCCGCGCGCGAATACGCCCTGCTTCTGACTATTTCGTGACTCCCCATGATTACCAACTAAAGCCGGATTGAAAGCGATCGTTCAAGCGTTTTCTCCAAATCGGGCGGCGTATTTCCGCGCGGCCGCGACGATCTCCTCCTCGCCGGCCACCTTGCCGCCCCGCGCCAGGACCCTCCCGTCGCAGATCACGGTGTCGACGCACGATGAATCGGCGCTGTAGACCAAATCATCAATCAGCTGATAGCCCGGCGCCAATCGTGGGTTGGAAAGATCCACCAGCACGCAATCCGCGAGACGCCCGACCGCGATCTCGCCGCAATCGAGTCGCAGCGCCTCCGCGCCGCGGATCGTCGCCATGTCGAACACCTCGCCCGCGGGCAGGAGGGTCGGATCGGCGTGGGTCGCTTTCGCGCGCAACGCCGCGATCTTCATCTCCTCGAGCATGCAAAGATTGTTGTTCGAGGAACAGCCGTCCGTCCCGAGCGACATTTCCACGCCCGCCGCTTTCATCCGCGCGAAGGGAAAGTCGCCCGAAGCCAGCTTCATGTTGGAGACGGGGTTGTGAACGACCTTGACGCCGCGCGCGGCGAGCAATTCGATCTCCGCGTCGTTCACGTGAATGACGTGCGCCGCGATCAGATTCGG
>JARFRL010000352.1 GCA_029287275.1 Pontiella desulfatans | reverse complement strand
GCGCCGTGGTGGCCTTTTTCCAGCAGCTGGAACAACGGGCTGGTCGAGGCGTGGTAGTCCATCGGCGTCAGGATGTGCAGATTGCTTTCGGGGCCCGGGCGACGGACGTAGGGGTGTAGCGCCATGTAGGATTTTCCGAAGTTGGCCTTGGCGTTGAACCGAACCTCGCCGTTGTCTTTGAAATTCGGAAGGTCGGGTTTGACGCCGTCGTGGCAACCAACGCAATACCGATCCAGAATCGGCTGAATCTCGCGCTTGAAACCAAATCCGTAGGGCATCTTTTCCGTGCTCCAGGGGGTGATGTTCCGCGGGGCTTTTCTCGAAGCCAACGCGGGGCGCGACAGTGGCGCGGTGTTGCTTGGCTCGTGGCAACCCACGCAAGAGACCACTTCGCCCGGTTGCGCGACGGTCCAGCTTCTCATTACCTGCAGCGCGCGGCCCTCCTTGTCAATCGGCTGGATTGAAATGGGTCGGCTATGCGGCACCGTCACCATCACGGAACCATCCTCTTCGACCGGCACGGTTCCGAGCACGCGTTTGGTGTCCCAACCGCCCTCGATGGCCAGCGCGTCGTGCGCTCCGTTCAGGCGGTAGGCGTAGCCATAGGTGAACAGGCGCAACCCGGCCACCGCGCCGCGCGGGATGCCTTCCAAGCCGGGACCTTCATAAATATCCTGAATATAGATCACGCCGTTCTTCGCGTCGGGGCGGCGGCGGTCCGGAATGATGGGCGGTCGTTCGCGCCGCCGCATGGGAATCGGCTCGAACATGAGCCGGTCGCTTTCTCCTAGCTTGATGATGTTGTCGAAGGTGTCGACGAGATACAGCGCCCATGGATCCTTTTCTTCGAGCTGCCCCGAAACGAGGAAAAAGTTTTCGCTCAACGGATATGGATGCAGAAAACGCGGCCATTTTCCTTTCATGTAGTTGTCAATTATCACGGGCTCTACTTTTTCCCCGCGCCCCGGAATCCGTTGCAACGCGCCATCGGCTTCGAAGCCGCCTTTGCTCTGGTCGAACAAGATCAACTCGCCGGCGCGCGCGGTTCCGTGGTGCCCGGAGACGATGGCGGAAAACTTGGAGCCGCTTCCGGGAATCTGCTTGGCGTAGAAAAGGGTGTTGGGCCAGTAGGAGTTCGACCCGTAGATCGAGCGGTTGCCCGTTCCATCCGGATTCATCTCTAGCAGGACGCGGGTGAAATAGTGCGAGTTGTCGGTGTATTCCCAGCGCGAATACATCACGCGGCCACTTTCCTTGACCCATGGATACCAATCGTTTTCCTGATCGAAGGCGACCTGTTTCATGCCACTTCCATCGGGGTTGATCTCATAGAGCGTGCCGACGTAGTCGCTTCCGCCCACGCAGGGCACGGAGTTGAGCGAGGCCGTCGAGCAGAACAGAATCTTTCCGTTGGGCAGGTAGATTCCGTTGTAGTTGTCGATTTCCGGGAGGATGGGCGTGATCCGGCGCTTGCCGCTTCCATCCCTATTCATCTCATAGATTTGAAAGGTGTTGGATTCGGTGTCGATGCCGGAGAAGAGGAATTTATCGCCGGAAAAGTCCAGGCAGATATCCATCACGCCTTCCTGTCTGTGTTCCGGACGGTGGATGGTCTTGATCGATTGATCCTTGAGGTTCAGCACCTGAATGGCGTCGTCGAAATCCGGCTGAAACTCCTTCCCGTTTTTGCGCAGGTAGGTGGAGTTTCCCTGCCAGTTGGAAGGGAATTTTTTGGACTTCGAGCTTCGAAACAGGATCTCGTCGAACTTCACTTCGGGATTGTTCCGCGCCAGCGCGTCGTAGCGCAACCGATCGAGTTCCTCCATGGAGGCGTTTTTCTTTTCCAGCGCGCCCAGCGCCGATAAATAGTCCGCTCCCTGGTACGATCGGTATTTATTCCCTAGAAACTCGATCGCCAACCGCGCGTCTTCGAAGTCTTTGGCCGTCGGTTCGGGTTTCGGCGCGTTGACTTTGGCGGCCTGAATCGGCTCCGGCGCGACCAACAACATCAACAATGGCAGTAAAAACAACTTTTTCATATCGAACCGCGCCTAATTAACGAAAAACTTCTAATTTAAAGGGATTCCCCTGCACATCCAGAATTTGAATGGAACCCATGTTTAACATAGACGTCCTCGCGGGGACCCTCCAGACAACCGATTTTTCCAACGTGACTTCAAAGGCCTTGGGCGAATCGCCGCCGTCGAGGCCGATCAAGTGCTTGCCATGCCTCACGTTGGAGACCACCGTGTTGCCGTTCGGTAACCGATGGAACGCGCAGACCATGGAAATACCCAGCCCCGCGGCTTTCAGGTCGGTGGCGGAAAGCTCCCACGCCACCGAATCATCCGGGGCGTATTCCGTAAGGACGGTTTCCCGACCCTTGAGGCCATGCCCATCGGAAACCAGCGTGTTGCCGTTGGGCAGGCGCACCGCGTGAAAAGACCCCGAGGGA
>JARFRL010000415.1 GCA_029287275.1 Pontiella desulfatans | reverse complement strand
CTGGTCGAATTCAACATCGCGGGCGGCGTCGCGGGCATCGTTCCGGTTGGGACGACGGGCGAGTCGCCGACGTTGCGGACGGACGAGCATCTCGACGTGATTCGCGTCGTGACGGAAACCGCCGCCGGCCGCGTCAAAATCGTGGCGGGAACCGGCGCCAATTCGACCGCGGAGGCGATCGAGCTGACGGAAGCGGCCAAAGCGTTCGGCGTCGATGGAACGCTGCAAGTGACGCCGTATTACAACAAGCCGAACACCTCGGGCTTGATTCAGCATTTCAGCGCCGTGGCCGACATCGGCGTCCCGGTCGTGCTCTACAACGTGCCCGGACGTTCCGCCATGGAGATTCCGCTGGAGGTCGTCGCGGAACTGGCTCAACACCAACACGTCGTTTCCATCAAAGAGGCCGCGGGCTCGGTTCAACGCGTCGCGGACATCAAAAAACTGTGCGACATCGAAGTGATGTCGGGCGACGACTCGCTGGCGCTGCCGATGATCAAGGAAGGCGGATGCGGCGTGATCTCCGTCGCGTCGAACCTGATTCCGGCCGAGGTGGTCGCGTTGGTTTCGGCCGCCTTGGCGGGCGATTTCGAGACCGCTCAAGGATTGCACGACCAATACGCCAAGGTGTTCGACGACCTGTTCATCGACACCAACCCCATTCCGGTCAAAGCCGCGATGGCGATGAAAGGGCTGTGTCTGGAAACCTATCGTCTGCCGATGTGCGCGACGACCGATGAAAAGAAAGCGGCGCTGCGCGCGACGCTGGAGGAAGCCGGAGTGCTTTGACGTAGACGAGGCATCTTGCCTCGTTCGTGTTCCCAAAGCGCGTCGCTGAATCAAACGAGGCTGGAAGCCTCGTCTACGAAGGGATGATCGATGAGTATTAAAGTTGTTGTTTTGGGCGCCGCGGGAAGAATGGGCAAGGCGCTGATTCGTTGCGTCATGGAAGAGAAGGTCGCGGGGCTTGAGCTCCACGGCGCGGTCGATCTGTGGGACGCGCCCGAGCTGGGGCAGGACGCGGGCGTCGCGGCGGGCACGAAGGCCGCCGGCCTGAAGATCGTGAACAACCTCGAGGAGGTTGGACCGACCGCGGACGTGATCATCGACTTCTCGTCGCACTTCGGCACCGCCGGCAACGCGCCGCGTATCGCCGAGTGGGGCGCCGCCTGGGTCATCGGCACCACCGGCCTCGACGAAGAGGAGCTGGCGGCGGTCGCCAAGGCCGCGGAGAAAACCCCGGTCGTGCTTTCCGGCAACATGAGCCTCGGCATCAACCTGCTTTGCCACTTGGTCGAGCTTGGCGCCCGTTCGCTGAAGGACAAGGGCTATGACGTGGAGGTGCTGGAAAGCCACCACAACTTGAAAAAGGATTCGCCCAGCGGCACCGCGCTCATGCTCGGTCAGGCCGCGGCCGACGGCTATGACTGGAACCTGAAAGAAGTTCAGGTGGACGGCCGCACCGGCATGCCGGGCGAGCGCCCCGAAAAAGAGATCGGTTTCCACGCCATCCGCGGCGGCGACATCGTGGGCGACCACACCGTCATGTTCGCGGGCGTGGGCGAGCTGCTCGAGCTGTCGCACCGCGCCACCAGCCGCGACGTGTTCGCCATCGGCGCGCTGCAAGCCGCGGCCTGGGTCGCCGGCAAGGACGCCCGGCTCTACACCATGAAAGACGCGATGAACCACGTGCTGGGTTTGTGACGAGTGACGATTGAGACGTGATTTATTTCATGAGGCGTGACGATTGAGACGTGATTGCCTTGCGTGCGAGGTCCTGAGTCGGAAAATTTTTCACGTTTCACGTTTCACGTTTCACGTTTCACGTTTCACGTTTCACGTCCCTCGCGCACCGGAAGCCCAAATTTCCCGTGGAGGCGTCGGGCGTGTTGGAGGTGCGGGCCGCGACGCGGTAGCGGTTGCAATAGGAATCGTGGCAGAGATAGGATCCGCCGCGGTTGACGCGCCGCTCGCCGCTTTCCGGCCCCGTTGGATTATTCCGCGGTCCGTTGACGTGAAAGTCCGGGCTCCACCAGTCGAACACCCATTCCCAAACGTTGCCGGCCATGTTGTGAAACCCGTAGCCGTTCGGCTCGAACGCGTCGACCGGCGCGGTTCCAACAAATCCGTCCTCGGCGGAGTTGTAGGAGGGAAACTTCCCTTGGAAGATGTTGCACATGTGTTTTCCGCCGGGCGTCAACTCGCCGCCCCAGACGTAGCGTTCGCCGACCAATCCGCCGCGCGCGGCGTATTCCATCTCGGCCTCGGTGGGCAGGCGCTTGCCCGCCCAGTCGCAATACGCGCGCGCGTCGCGATAGGAGACGTGCGTGACGGGATGGTTTTCCAGTCCCTCGAGGTCGGATTCCGGTCCGAAGGGATGGGCCCAATCGGCGCCCTCCACGTTGTACCACCACTCCAGCCCCGCGACGGTTCGGCCCATCAGGTCGAGGGTGCGCTTCTGGCTGGGCGCGAGCAGGGCGTGGAAAACGTACGAATACCCGAACTTCTCCGCGTCCGTTGGGTATGCCGTGGCCTGAACGAACGCGGCGAAGTCGGCGTTGGAAACCGCGTGTTGGTCCATGTGAAACGGATCAAGCGTCACTTCGCGGATCGGCCCCTCGCCGTCGTCCGGATAGCCGATGGCGTCCTCCGTTCCCATCCAAAACGCGCCGCCTTCCAGGCGAATCATGCGGTCGGTCGAACCGGAATCGACGCGGGCGAACGGCCCGCCTGGATGGCCGTCGTCGCATCCACATCGTTTTTCGCCCGGCGCGCAGCAGGAACCTTCGCCCATGATCAAATCCTCGAGTTCGAATCCGGAAATCATATAACCGCGCCCGCGCCAAGCGACGAGGAAAAATAGAGTAATTCAGATCGGCTATTGTTTCCCCCCCGCCGATCTCTTATGGTTTTCCTCCATGGAGACCTCGAAGGAATCATTAAGCGCCCGGTTCGCCAGCGTGTATGGAAGTCCCGGCGAAGCGCCGCGCGTGTTGGGCCTGTTGCGGGCGTTCTGGCCGCTGCTGGTCATTTGTCTCGCGACCGGCTATCTGCTGCGCGCCTGGTTCCCCCATCCCGCCTTGACCGTCTCGCAGGTCGGCGTCTTGTTTTTTCTGGTGGCGGTCTCCGCGGCGATCCTGCTGGCGTGGGGCGACCGAAGGCTCGGTAATTTTCTGAAAGGCGCGCAGGGCGAGGAATGGGTCGCCCGCGAGCTCGCGTTCCTCAGCTCGGACCACGCGGTGTTCAACGGGCTGCGTCTGGGCGGCGGCAAACAGAATTTCGATCACATCATCGTCGGCCCCGCGGGCGTCTTCGTGGTGGAAACCAAAAACTGGCGCGGCTCGGTCGAGTTCCGCGGCGGCAAACTCTACGCGGGCGGCAAAGAGCCCTCCCGTCCGCCGCTCAAACAGGTGAAGGCCGCGGTCGCGGAGCTGGTCGACTTCCTCGACGACGCCGGCGCCGGCGCCGCGCCGATCCACTCCGTGCTCTGCTTTCTTGGAACGAAGCTCCCCGAAGACGTCATGAACGTCAACGGCGTCGTGGTCTGCAAAGGCGAGAAGCTCGTCGAGGTGCTACAGGAAACCTTCGACGAACCCATCGCGGAATCCTTGCGGGATCAAGTGATCGACGAACTGAGAAAAATCATCGAGTGACGCGTGATGCGAGAGTCGTGAATCACGACTCAACCGTCACGTTTCACGAACGACCGGAGGTCCAACATGAAGGCACTGGTGCCGATCGCTGACGGCAGCGAGGAGATGGAAGCCGTAATCATCATCGACACGCTGCGGCGCGCGCGATGGAACGTGACCGTGGCCGGTCTTCGGCCCGGTACCGTGACCGCCTCGAGAGGCGTTAAACTCGTTCCCGACACCCCTTGGGATCAGATCAATCCCGCCGACTACGACGTACTACTCCTGCCCGGCGGCTTCGGTGGAACCGAAGCGTTGATGGAGCACGCGGGGGTCCAGCAAGCGATCAAGGAGTTCGACGCCCAGGGCAAGTGGCTCGGCTCCATCTGCGCGGCCGCGCTGGCGCTGAACGAGGCCGGCGCGCTCGCCGGCAAACGCTTCACCTGCTATCCCGGCGTCGAGCAAAGGCTCCCCGCGGACATCCAGCCGGTCGACGAGGCCGTCGTGGTCGACGGCCACCTGATCACCAGCCAAGGTCCCGGCACCGCCTTCGAGTTCGCGCTCAAGGTCATCGCCGAACTCGGCGGACCCAACCTCGCCGCGGAAGTCCGCGGCGGACTGCTGTTGTAGGCCTTCAGCCCTGCGCGGATGAGGGGAATTGTCCTCGCGCGGCATCGTAGACGAGGCTTCCAGCCTCGTTGGGGTGGGCTTGTGCTTCAATAACCGCTTCGCCAAGGGAAGACGCGTTCCTTTTTTCGGCCGGAACGAGGCTGGAAGCCTCGTCTACGATCCTACCCCCGCGCGGCGGGTTTTAGAGATCCGCGAAGGGGTTGTTCGAGAAGCCTTTTGGTTTGGGCGGGCGGTTGTCTTGACGCGGGGCTTTTGGTTGGTTTCTTGGTCGGCGCGGACCGCCGGGCCTTTTGTCGCCCTTCGGTTTCGGCGCGCCTTTCTTTTTCGCGGAGAGCGAGATGCGCTTGCGCTTCAAATCGACCTCCAGCACGCGCACGTTGATCCGGTCGCCGGCCTGAACGACGTCGGCCGGGTCTTTCACGTAATGGTTCGCGATCTCGGAGATGTGCACCAATCCGTCCTGATGCACGCCGATGTCGACGAACGCGCCGAAGGCGGTGACGTTGGTGACGACGCCTTTGAGTTCCATGCCTTCCTTGAGGTCGTTCATGGTCATGACGTCCTCGCGGAAGCCGACCTCCTCGAACTGTTCGCGCGGGTCGCGGCCGGGTTTGTTCAGCTCGTCGATAATGTCCTTCAAGGTCAGCGCGCCGACGTCGTCGGAGACATAGCTCGCGATCTGGATTTGTTTGACGATCTCCACCTCGCCGACGAGTTTTTCAAGCGGTTCGCCGAGGTCCGCCGCGATTCGCTCGATCAGCTTGTAGCGCTCGGGATGCACCGCGGACGCGTCGAGCGGGTTGTCGCCGCCGCGCACGCGTAGGAAGCCGGCGGCCTGCTCGAACGCGCGCGGGCCGAGGCCGGACACCTTCGTCAGTTCCGCGCGCGATTTGAACGCGCCGTGTTCGTTGCGGTGGTCGATGATCTTCTTCGCGAGCCCGTCGCCGATTCCCGCGACGCGCGAGAGCAGGGGGGCGCTGGCGGTGTTGAGCTCCACGCCGACGTGGTTCACGCAGCTGACGACCACTTCATCCAGTTTATCTTTGAGCAGCTGCTGATAAACGTCGTGCTGGTATTGGCCGACGCCGATCGACTTCGGATCGACTTTCACGAGTTCCGCGAGCGGATCCTGCAGGCGCCGCGCGATCGAGATCGCGCCGCGGATGGTGAGGTCGAGGTCGGGGAATTCCGCGCGGGCGACGGGCGAGGCGCTGTAGACCGACGCGCCGGCCTCGCTGACGGAAACGACGCTGATCTTGGAGCGCATGTCCTGAAGCAGGGCTTTGGTGAAGGCCTCGGTTTTGCGGCCCGCGGTGCCGTTGCCGATCGCGATGGATTGCGGCTGGTACTTCTCGATGAACTCGGAGAGCTTGATCTTGGCCTGCTTCTCCTTGTCCGCGCCTTGGCCGAGATAGATGGTGACGGTGTCGAGGTATTTGCCCGTCGCGTCGAGCGCGACGCATTTGCATCCGGTGCGCAGGCCGGGGTCGATGCCGACGACCGACTTTTCGCCATAGGGCGCGGCGAGCAGCAGGCTGCGCAGGTTTTTCGCGAAGATTTCCACCGCGGAGCGGTCGGCCTTCATTTTCATTTCGACCGAGACGTCGATCTCGACGCTGGTGGTGAGCAGGCGTTTGTACGCGTCGAGCACCGCCTTTTCCAGCTCCGGATAATACGGCGAGGCGGGGTTGGCCTCGACCAGTTGTTTCACGCGTTCGATCCGGGGGTCGGCGTCGATGACCAGTTTGCGGCGCAGCACGCCTTCGGTCTCGCCGCGGCGGATGGCGAGATAGCGGTGCGACGGAATTTTTTCGATCGGTTGCGAGAAATCGAAGTAGTCCTTGTACTTGGAGTTTTCGTCGGCTTCGGTCGCGAGCGCGGGGGTGGAGGTGATGGCGCCGGTTTTGAAATAGGCCTCGCGGATCAGCGCGCGGACCTCGGCCATTTCGGCGATGCGTTCGGCGATGATGTCGCGCGCGCCGGCCAGCGCGTCCTCCGCGGTCGCGACCTCTTTCTCCGCGTCGATGAACGTCGCGGCCTCGGCGTCGATGTCTCCGTCCGCGGCTTGGGTCAGGATCAATTCCGCGAGGGGCTCGAGACCTTTCTCCTTCGCGATCATGGCGCGGGTGCGGCGTTTGGGTTTGTAGGGCAGGTACAGGTCTTCCAGCAAGGTCTTGGATGGGCACTCCTCGATCTTCAGCCGGAGGTCGTCGGTCAGTTTTCCCTGCTCCTCGATGGAGTTGAGAATCGTCACCCGCCGCGATTCAAGCGTGTTGTAGTAGGCCAGTTTTTCCTGGATGTCCGTGATCTGAACTTCGTCCAGGTTGCCATGCGCCTCCTTGCGGTAGCGGGCGATGAACGGGACGGTGTTGCCTTCCGCGAACAGCTTCGCGACGGCGGCCACTTGCCGAGTGGAAATATTCAGGTCTTTCGACGCGAAAGGGACGGGGTCGAACGAGGGGGTTTCTACGATCATATTTCGGGGATTTCCTGTGGCTGATTTGAACGGAACAGGGTCTTAAAACGAGGTGGGTTCGTCAAGCCTGCTTGCAAAGCGCGTGCGTTGGCGGTAGGTTGCCGATATGGAAAACATCAAGGTCAATGTCTCGAGGGGATTTGATGGCGTCAGACCGCTTTTCAAGGCTTCCAGCTATGAAGAACGACTGGATGAAGTTGAACGCCTAAGGCTCGAGGCCGGAAAGTTTCTCTATGAATATCCAGCAAGACTTCAGCGAGTTCTTACAGCTGTTAGGAAAATTTGACGTCGATTACATGGTGGTAGGTGGCTACGCGGTCGCGGTTCACGGCTATCCACGTTTCACGAAAGACCTCGATGTTTTCTACAACAACGACGCCGAAAATTCAAAGCGCCTGAAGCGCGCGCTTTTGGCGTTTGGTTTCCCGCCTGACCATCTGAAGGATGAACTGTTTTCGGAGGAAGGCACCGTGATCCAGTTTGGCGCTCCGCCTTGCCAGATTGATTTGCTGAACCAGATCAGTGGCGTCCCTTACGCGGAGGCCGCGGGGCACGTTGTCACGGCCAAGTATGGAGAGGTTGAGATCCGGGTGATTGGCAGGGAGCAGTTGCTTAAGAACAAGACCTCCACCGACCGGTTGAAGGACAAAGCCGACGCCGAAGAGATCCGGCGCGCGGATCGCGATTAAGTTTTTCGCAAGCCATGACGCGCCTCCAAGGCTCTTTATAAAGTCCCCGGTTCAGATCCGGGTTGTTTTATTCCGCGAGTGCCGCGATGAGAGCTCGCTGCGCTTCCGTTTCGGCTTTGCCGCCGGCATCCGTGACGAGCGAAAGCGGTTGGTTGAGCGCGGCGACGACGCAACTCGCCAGTGTTCCGGTGCGACCGACACCGCCCT
>JARFRL010000232.1 GCA_029287275.1 Pontiella desulfatans | reverse complement strand
GAATTCGCTAAGAAACGGTCTTCAGACTGAATATCGCATCGCGAAAAACAAGTTTGAGAGTCTTGATAAAGCACTGGCTTCCGTGCGTACTGAAACGATCGAGTCGCAGGGCGCCAAGTTTAGGCCATACCGCAACGCCAAGGCCGACCTGGATACCGAACGATTCATCTATAACCAACTTAAATCGAAACATCGTCAAGAAATCATTACGCTTGAGGTTCCCTCCAATCCCGTGGAGATCATCGACGTGGCGGAACCGAACCGTCGCCCCGTGAGTCCGAATCTTTTCATGAACGTGCTCCTGAGCATCTTTGTTGGGCTCGGGGCAGGCGTTGGACTCGCCTACTTCATCGAATATCTGGATACCTCAATCAAAACGGCGGACGACGTCGAACGCATTCTTGGTTTACCGGTGCTGGGCCTTATACCCCAGAAGGTTCGACCGTTGATCGAGGAAGGGCCGGATAGTGAGCACGCCGAGGCGTATCGGGTTTTGCGGACGAATCTCGCGTTTACTGAAGGCGGGTCGCACCGCGGCGCGTTCAGTGTTCTTTCGGGGGGAGCGGGTGAAGGTAAATCGACCACGTGTTTCAATCTAGCGTTTGTATGCGCCCAGCAAGGCGAGAAAGTGTTGCTTATTGACGCCGACTTGCGGCGGCCGGTGCAGCACACCATTTTGGGCGTTTCCAACCGCTTTGGTCTGACGAACGTCTTGTTGCGCGATGTTCCCGTGGAGGAGGCGATTAAGGCCACCAGCGTGCCCAACATGCATTTCCTTCCGAGCGGTCGCCTTCCTAGAACGTCGCTCGGTGTTTTGGATCCGAAGCGGATTGGGGAGTTGGTTTCCTCTCTGAAATCCAAGTACGACGTGGTGCTCATCGACACCCCGCCGCTTGTGGGTATATCCGACTCCTCCATTATCGCCAAGGAAACCGATGGAGCGATCATCGTCGTGCAATACCGTAAATATCCGCGTGAAATGCTTGCGAAAGCGAAACAAATGATTGAAACGCTTGGGGTCAACGTGGTTGGAGCCGTGCTGAACAACATCAACGTGATGCGCGACGACTATTACTATTACTACCACTCGTACTACTCGGACTATTATCATAGTTCGCAGAGTGAGGTTCCCCCGGAAGACAACGTCTAGTTACATGCTTATGGCATGAGGTAAGAGAAATGATTCGTAAAACACAGCTTATTCTTGGTTTGTTCGGTTCGTGCTTCCTGAGCGGTTGCGTGATTCAGCCGATTAACGGTTCATCTCTTGGGGATGATACCAATACCGGCCTCTCGGAGATTGCTTCTCGGGAGGATGCTTCCTTCGGCGCGTATAGGCTTAAAGCGTTGGATCCAGTGTACGTGCGTTTCAGTGGGATAATGGAACAGCAGGCGCTGGAGCTGGTCATCGACGAGAATGGTGAAATCAGTCTGTTGCATATCGACGAGCCGATCAAAGCCGCTGGGCTTACGGCCTCGGAACTGGAAAACAAGATCGAACGACTCTACGTCGAAGGCGGCATTTATAAAAACGTTTCCGTCAACGTCACGATGACGGCGAAGGTTTTCTATGTCCAAGGCGAGGTGCTCGCGCCGGGGCAATTCCAGTTGATGAGCGGAACCACCCTCCTTCAGGCGATTGCCGGCGCGCGCGGACCAACAGGTTTCGCCAACCTGAAAAAGGTAACGATCAACCGCCAGGGTAAAATTTACCAGTTCAACATCAAGGAGCTGGAAAAAGACCCATCCAAGGATGTGAAAATCAAAGCTGGCGACGTAATCAAAGTCTGGCAGACTTGGTACTAGGCCGGAGGCCTGCAAGGCAGGACGGATCATGGAGTCAAACACACCGGGTAAGCGAATCGGAATTATGGGTGGTTCGTTCGACCCGGTTCATTCGGGGCACCTGATCATCGCGCAAGACGCCGTTGAAAAGTTAGACCTTTCCGAAGTTGTTTTCATCCCCGCGTCGATACCCCCGCACAAACGACATCTGCGACAAGTTTCGGTCGAGCACCGATCGAACATGATGAAACTCGCGGTGGAGTCGGATCTTCGCTTCTCGGTCTCCGATCTCGAGTTGTCGCGCGGAGGGATTTCGTATACCTTCGACACGATTCGCGAATTTAGAAACGCGTATCCCGGCGCGGAGCTGTTCATGATCGTTGGCAGCGACACGTTGGTGGATCTGCACAACTGGCACCGTATCGAAGTGTTGTTGGAGTTGTGCGAAGTCGCTTCTTTCATTCGACCGGGCGAAGATGATTTGGACGCGATCGCGGAAAAAATAAAGCTGGGCGGCGAACAAAAGGACCGATTGCTACGCAATGTATTCGGGGCTCATCTGATCGGAGTATCCTCGACGGAGATCCGGCGTCGTGTCGCGGAGGGGTTGAGCGTTCGGTATTTGACGCCTCCCGAAGTTGAAATGTATATATTCGAACACGGCCTCTACCAAGGTTGATAGGAAAACATGGAAAAAGATCTAGAGATAATAAAACAAGTCGTCGCGTTTCTGGACGATCGTAAAGCGGAGGATCTCGTCGCGATTGATTTGCGTCAACACTCCAACATCGCCGACTATTTCATCATCGCGACCGGGGCCAACAAGCCCCATTTGAAGGCGCTTTATGATGGATTGCAGCGTTTGTTCAAAGACGCCGGTTTCAAGGGCTATCACAAGGAAGGCGTGCCGGACAGCGGTTGGATGATCATGGATTACAATGGCGTCATGGTGCATATTTTCGAACGTGAGCTACGCGAATTCTATGATTTGGAAAAGCTCTGGAAGGACGCCCCCGCGCTCGAGTTGGAGGGTGGCGAGTAATGGCGTTCCGCATCTACAACACCATGAGCCGAACGAAGGAGGAGCTTGTTCCGCTTGATGGAAAACACGTTCGCCTCTACACGTGTGGACCAACCGTCTACAACTACGCGCACATCGGCAATTTCCGCGCGTATATGTTCGAGGACCTCTTGCGCCGACACATCAAGTTCAGCGGTTTCGAGGTCACGCAAGTGCAGAACCTCACGGACGTGGACGATAAAACCATTCGCTCTTCGATAGAGCAGGGACTTCCGCTCAAGGAATACACCAAAACGTACATCGACGCCTTCTTCGACGATCTCGCCAAACTCGACATCGAGCCCGCGGAGCATTATCCCGCCGCGACGGACTACATCCCCGAAATGATCGCGATCATCGAGACGCTTTTCGAAAAGGGCTACGCCTATCAGTCCGAGGATGGCTCGGTGTACTACAGCATAGACAAGTTCAAGGATTACGGAAAATTGGCGCGGCTCGATCGTGAGGGAATGCGTTCCGGCGCGCGCGTTGATCAGGACGAGTACGACAAGGACAACGCCGCGGACTTCGCGCTTTGGAAAGCGTACGTTCCCGAGGATGGCGACGTGGTTTGGGACTCTCCCTGGGGCAAAGGGCGTCCCGGCTGGCATATCGAATGTTCCGCGATGAGTATGAGCCTGCTCGGAGAAAGCTTCGATATTCATACAGGGGGCGTCGACAACATCTTTCCACACCACGAGGACGAGATCGCGCAATCCGAGGCGGCCAGCGGAAAACCCTACTCCAAATATTGGATGCACTGCGGCTACCTGATCGTTGACGGCAAAAAAATGTCCAAATCGTTGGGCAATTTCCACACGCTGCGCGAAATTCTGGATATGGGCTACACGGGCCGCGAGGTGCGCTACGAGCTGCTTTCCTCGCACTACCGGCAGTCGCTCAACTTCGCGTTCAAATCGCTCGACGCGAACCGGGCCGCGCTGAAACGACTCGATGAATTCCACGCCACGATCATGGAAGCCGTCGGCTCTGAAACGGAAGCCGACGCGCTCCCCGTTTGGGCCGCCAACACCCGCGCGAAGTTCGCCGAGGCCATGGACGACGACATGAATATCTCGGGCGCGATGGCCGCGGTCTTCGACACGGTGCACGCTGGAAACAAGGCTATGACCGCGGCGCCGCTGAGCGGTAAGGAAGCTCTCGCGGTATCCAATCTCTGGAAAGAGCTCGACGCCGTGCTGGGCTTGCTTATTCCTCGGGAGGAAGAAGTTCCCGCGGAAGTCACCGAACTCCTCGAGGCGCGCGCCAAAGCGCGGGCGGACAAGGATTGGGGAGCGTCCGATCGCATTCGCGACCGTCTGGCCGAACTGGGTTGGACGGTGAAGGACACGCCGGAAGGGCCCAAGCTCCGGAAGCTATGATGCTTGGAAAGTTCATCACGTTCGAGGGACCGGAAGGTAGCGGTAAATCAACGCAGATTCGCCTGCTTGTCGAGCGGTTGGAAGCCGAGGGCGTCGCGGTCGTTCAATCGCGCGAACCGGGCGGAACCTCCACGGGCGAGGCGATCCGCGAGCTGCTTCAGCACGACGCCGCGGGAGAGCCGCTAGGCGACCGTTCCGAGCTGTTGCTCTTCACCGCCAGCCGGGCCCAGCTCATGGATCGAATCATTCTGCCGGCGCTTGAAAACGGCGCCTGGGTGCTGTGCGATCGATTCATTGATTCGACCATGGCGTACCAAGGCTTCGCGCGGGGCATGGACCTCGCGACGCTGGAAGCCATCAACGCGTTCGCCATCCGCGGACGGAAGCCCGATCTGACCCTTCTGCTCGACCTGAATGTCGAGGCGGGATTCCGCCGCTTGGATGAACGTTACGCGAAGGGCGCCGAAACACACGACCGCTTCGAACAAGAGGGCAATGATTTTCATACGCGCGTGCGCGACGGATATCATGCGTTGGTTGAGCGCGAGCCGGCGCGTTTCCGCGTCATCAACGCCGACCGATCCATCGACGAGGTTTCGGCCGACGTCTGGAACGCGGTGAAAGAGGCGTTGTTATAATCATGGACGGGCTCGATCCAAACTCCGAAGCCTGGATGGGAATCAAGAACGGATTCGAGTCCGGGCGTCTGGCGCACGCCTACGTGATCGTCGGTTCGCCGCGCGGCGACGGACTTCGCTTCGCGGAATCGTTTTTGCGGCTGTTGTTTTGCGAGGGAGCGGAAAAGCCCTGCGGCGAATGTTCAGCTTGCCGACAAGTCGAGGCTCATTCGCATGTCGACACGCTTTGGATCGAGCCGTTAAGCAAGTCGCGCCAGATTCTCGCGGAGGATGT
>JARFRL010000205.1 GCA_029287275.1 Pontiella desulfatans | reverse complement strand
GCGTTTTCAGAAGCCGCGGGCGTACCCGACGGCATCTTCTGTCATCAAGGGGCGTTCCTCTGCGCGACGGGCTCGCTTGAGTCGACCCTCAAGTTAGTTGAAGCCGCGATTAACGCCTAAAACAAGCGGTCGGGGCACGCGAAAAAAGGGGGTGCTTCAGCCCGCCTATTTCGTTGTTTTCCCACATTCGTCGCTCCCCGCCCCTCCTAGGGCGCGCGGGTGGCGTCGAGGTAGGCGGCGTAGGGGCTGGCGAAGGAGGTGCCGTGGTGGATCTTCCCGTCGTAGGGCGCGCTGCCGGGATAAAACCCGTCGGCGGCGAGATTCGAGTAGGACGCGATATTTCCTTGCTGGTCCACCGCGCCGATGGAGCGCGTGGCGGAACTGGCGGCCGGATTGCAGGCGATCGGAAGCCCGTCGTTGCCGGAGGCGACGTATAGGGTCACGCCTTGCTGGGCCGCGTATTGAACGGCGTTTTCGATGAAGCCGATGTCTTCGTAGGTGCCGAAACTCAGGTTGATGATTTTCACGTCGGAACCGACCGCGTGGTTGATGGCGCGGAGGATGGTGTCGGACGAGGTCATTCCGTTTTCATCGAACACGCGGACGGCGAGGACGGGCGCGCCGGTGTCGCCGGCCTCCGCGCCGAGCGGGGTGATGGCCCCGGAGGCGATGAGCGAGACGAGCGTTCCGTGGCCGGTCGGATCGGACATTTCGGCGTCGGGGTCGAGCGCGTTGTAGGTTCCGCGGATGAACGGCATGTCGGCGTATTTGGGGTCGAGGCCGGAATCGAACACCGCGATGGCGGTCTCGCCCGGCGCGAGGCCGAGGTTCATGCCGGCCCGGGTTCCGGAAATCGGCACCTTCGGGTTTCCTTTGTCGTCGAACACGAGGTTGGGCCGCGGCGAATCGACGGAGGGATCGGCGTCGGCGATGGCCATGGCCTGTTCGACCGACATGCCTTCGTTCAGGCGGATTCGATAAATCCCGGGCGGTTCCAGCACCTCGACCACGGTTCCGTTCAGTTTTTTCAACAACGCGTTCAGATCGTCGACCGTGGAACCTTCCTTGAATCCCAACAGGATTTCGCCGCGGACGTATTTGACGCCGTTGGTGCCCGTTTCCACTTCGAGGACGCGTTCGGGTTTCGGCGGCGCCTTCGCGGCGGAGGGGCTCTCGCCGAAGACGCGGATGGTGCTGATCTGATACAGATCTCCGAGCGGCCCTTTCGCGCGCTTCCATTCGATGGAGTAGCTGTTGGGGCTGACGAGCTGCGCGATCAGCCGCTCGACGGTGGTGTTTTCCCATTCGCCATCGACTCGGCCGAGCTCCAGCTCGGGGTCGATCATGACCGTGGCGCCGCGCTGTTCGAACAACATCAGCACCTTGGAGAGCGGCGCGCCCGCGGCCGTGAGCCAGGCGCGGTCGCCTTCGATCCGCAACGACGCGGATTGGGCGCCGAGGGCCAGAAAAAGCGCCACCGATAGGAAATGGAGTTTCATGGTGCGAGCATAACGCCCGAACGCTGGAAAACAACGCGTTTTACGTGGAAGTCTCCCCGCGCCGCAGGACGGAAATTCATGCCAACTTTTCGCCAGATAAGGGTTGCGCCGCCCGCGGGGGCTGTGTAGGTTCCTCCACTGATTTTTCACCAAAGTAATTGGAAGAGGTTTGTCATGAGAATTAGAAGAGCAATGCGCAAAAAGCCGCTGCGTCGCCCGGTCAAAAAGCCGCGTTTGAAGCGTCAACGCATGATGCAACAGAAGAAGCGCCTGACCGGCGCCGGTTTCACCGAAGAGCAGCTGAAACACATGAACACCAAGGAAATCCGCGCCGCGATCCGCACCACAGGCGCGTGAACCACTCGGTTTTCACAGGTTGAAAAAACGCTCCCGTCGGGGCGTTTTTTCCGTATCTGGACATGGCGCGGCCGCGCCGCGACGGGAGAGAATGATGGGAAAAAACATTGTGCTGGTGGGCTTCATGGGAAGCGGCAAGACGACCGTCGGGAAACTGATCGCGGCGGAAACCGGCATGCCCCTGCTCGACATGGATTCGATGATCGAGGAAAAGGCCGGTAAAACCATCAACGCGATTTTCGCGGAGGACGGCGAGCCGCGGTTCCGCGCGTACGAGCGCGCCTTGGCCCGGGAGTTGTCCCAAACCGAGGGGAACATCATCTCCACCGGCGGCGGCATCGTGCTGAATCCAGACAACATCGCCGACTTCGAGAAAACCGGACTGGTGGTCTGTTTGCTGGCCGACGCCGAAACGGTGCTCGACCGCGTCAAGCACGACGAGTCCCGCCCGTTGCTCGCGGGCGACAAGGAAACCGCGATTCTCGACATCCTCGCGTCGCGGAAACACCTCTATGAATCCATCGCCCACCGAATCGATACCAGCGGCCGGCCGTCGCCCAAGCCCACGGCGCGCGAAATTATCGATCTGTATGAATCATTGGAGTCTTGATATTCAGCCGCGAAAAGCCACAATGCGACTTCTGTGCATTGAACACTCGGAGAAAGCCACATGAGCGAAGACAAAAAACAAGACGATTTCCTGAGCGGACACGAAGAACTGCTCAACAGCCTTCATAAAAAGGCGGAAGAAAAAGCCCCCGAAAACGAGGAGGTGCCCGCGGTCGAAGAGCCGGTCGAGGAAGCCGCCCCCGTGCTGGAAGAACCGATCGCGGAGCCCGAAATCGTCGCGGAGGAACCCGAACCCGTCGTGGAGGAAGAGCCGGAAGTCGCCGCGGAGGAACCCGAGCCCGTCGTTGAAGAAGAGCCGGAAGTCGTCGTGGAAGAGCCCGTGCCCGAGGTGCCGCCGGTCGTGAAGGAAGTACCCGCGAAGGTGCCGCCGAAACCGAAGAAGCCCGCCACGCCCGCGGAAGCCGCGAAACGGAAGCACGACGCGCTCGAAAAAGCCGAAGTGAAGGAAGTGCTCAACTTCATCAACAAATACGTGAAACCCGCCACCATCGTGATCGTCGTGGTCTGCGGGTTGTTTCTGTTCAACTCGCTGACGAAAAACGGTCGTCTCAAGAAGGAAGCCGCGGCCGACGCGGCCCTGATGAGCGCCCGAAGCGCCGCGGACTATCAGGCGATTCTGGACAACTACGGCAAAACCCCGAGCGCCGCGCTCGCGCTGATGGCGCTGGCGCAGGAGAAGTTCAACGCGGGCCAGCCCGCGGAAGCCCAGACGCTCTACGAGGACTTTCTGAAGAAGCACAAGGGTCACGCGTCCGCGGTTCAGGCCGAGTTCAACCTGATCGCCTGCAAGGAAGCGCTGGGCCAATACGGCGACGCCAGCATCCTTTACGAAGACTTCAAATCCAAGCATCCGGAATCGCATCTGGCGCCGGTCGCCCTGTTGGCGAAAGCGCGCTGCCTGGAAGCCACCGACAACTTCGCGGCGGCGAAAACCGTCTACGAGGACATCGTGACCTTCTATCCGGGAAGCGGATGGTCGAGCATGGCCGAGGGTCAGCTACGCGCGGTTGAAAGCAAGATCAAGTAGGGTCCAACCACCTGACGCTCGAAGCCCCGTCGCCGCGGGGCTTTTTTCATGTCAGTTCCTCGTCCTCGAGCAATAGATCGCGGGCGCTGACGCAGGGGCCGGGGAACATCTCCATGAACTCGTCCGGATTCTCGTCGTAGAGCTCGACCATCGAGTCATAGGCGGCGCGGCCGTAGCGCAACACGGTGCCGAGCTCGTTGCTCTGGACGTTCTGCTTCACGAAGCACAGCTCCTCGTCGGTGGAATCCCCCACGTTGAGCAGCAGGCGAAACTCGCTTGGATTGATCTTTTCCATGTTGCGCGTGTGGATGCTGTATTTGACGTATTCCACGACGCGGTGATTCAGCCCGGCCTCGATGATGTAGATCAACTCCACCAGCTCGACGCGGGTCATCACCAACCGCACGTTGGGCGGTTCGACGTCGGCCGGCATCATCTCGTTCATCCGCGCCAACGCTTCCTCGAACTCCGCGAGCACCTCCTCGCGCTTCGTCTCGTCGTTCTCGGGAACCCAGTGGATCAGAATGTTGTTGCTCGGATCGGTGTAGAGCAGCGGAAGGTCCACGCGGAAACTCAACTCGCAATCGACGCAATCGACGCAATCGACGCGGTTGAGCTGGTTGAGCATCAGGGTTTCCTTCAGCTCGGGATCCGTCGCGACGTTGATCGCGTCGTAAAGTCTGACGTCCTGCTTGGTCCCGCACGAGGGACATGAAATGTTCACCGTTCTGCTAATACTCATTGAAAGCTCCACCGTTAAATCGTTCGTCGTTCAAAATGGCTTGATGCTGGCGCTCCAAATCCGCGATCTCGCGGTTCCAAAACGCATCGCTTCCCCAGTCGGGAAAGTTCGTCCGGAATTTGTAGTCGTCGGACTGGGTTCCGCACCAGGAAAGGAAATAGATGATACGCATCGCCCGCAGAATTTCAATCAACCGCAGCTGCCGCTCGTCGAATTCCATGAACTGTTCGTAGCCCTCGAGAATCAATCCGATCTCGCGGCGCGTGTCGCTCGCGTGGCCGGGCAGCAACAGCCAGATATCCTGCACCGCGGGCCCCATCACCATGTCGTCGAAATCGATCACCATCAGCCCTTCGTCGGGGCGCTCGAGAATGTTGGCGCGGTGGCAGTCACCGTGCACGCGTTGCAGCTCGATCCCCTCGAACGCGCGCAGGGCCTTCTCGACGATGCGGCTCGTGACGTCTTTGAACCGATCCGCCTGCCCACGCCCCATGAACCCGCTTTCCAGCAAGCCGTCGATTTCCGGGATCGTCGTGGTTTCCGGATGCATGCGCAGGCGGTTTTCCGCGTCGCGCTCCCAACCGGCCTGGTGAACGCGCCCGACCAGACGCCCCAGTCGCAGCCAGCTCTCCTCGTCGCGCAGTTCCATCTCGCGGCCGGAGCGCTTCGGAAAAACGGAGTAGAGCACCCCCTCGTGCTCGCCGATGGTCGAACCGGTCGCCAGCTCGAACGGCGCGACGACGGGAATCTCCACCGCGGCGCAATCGAGCACGAAGTCGTGCTCGTCCTCGATCGCGGCGCGCTCCCAGCGTCCCGGCCGGTAGAATTTGGCGATCAGCTTCTCGCCATCGACCGTTTGCAGCTCGTAGACTCGGTTGATATAGCTCGGCAACGGCGCGGTCAGGCCGGTCAGCTTACGGCCCGTACCCTCCTCGATCGCGTCGAGAATGAGATCGGGCGTGAAGTGGTCGAAGGCGGACCTCATACTTCGAGCGCCTGGAAAAGGTGTTCCGCGTCCTCGAACGAATCAACGATGAGGTCGGGCTTTTCGCTTTCCAGCGTGGCGCGGTCGAACTGGCCGTTGCAGACCGCCACCGAGGTCATGCCGGTCGCCCGGGCGGCCGCGATGTCGGACGGCGTGTCGCCCAGCAAAAAGGCGCCCGCGGGGTTGCCGGCGCGTTCGAGCGCGAGCGCGGCCATTTTGTTACGATCGGCGTCGTCGTCGCCAAAGCCGCCGATATCGGTGAAATAGTCGAGCAGCCCGCCATGCTTCAATTTAAGGAAGGCGGTTTCGCGGATGTTTCCGGAAACCAGCGCGAGGTTCCAATGGGAGGACACGCGCTCCAGAAAGGACCGTACTCCGGGAAAAACGATCGGCGGCCATTTGCTCATGTTTTCATCAAGATACACGGAAAGCCGCTCGAAGAACGCGGCGGTTTTCACCGCGTCGGGCTCGATTCCGTTTTCGCGAACGAGCTTCGCCAGCACGCCCAGATCGGTCGCGCCCGCGAAATTGATGTGACTGACGTCGATGTTCATGCCGTAGGCGTCGCGGAACGCCTCCGCGAAAGCGGGACGTCCGGAGCCCTTGGCGTAAAGCAACGTGCCGTCGATGTCGCAGAAGATGTAGCGACTAGGCGTCGTCATGACGGTTTAATCGACCAGGTCGATCAGCTCGTTAATGGCGTCGGCCTCGGAATTTTCCTTCGGCTTGCGCTCTTGTTTCGGCTCGTTGTTCTTATTACCGCCGCTTTTAGCTTTCTCGGCGGAGTCCTTTTTGCGCGGCCCGCGCCGCGGCGGACGATTTCCACTGGGACGGCGGTTTCCGCCTCCCTCGCCGCGGTCGTTTCCAACGACCTCGCCCTCGCCGCCGACGTCGAACGCCTTGCGGAAGGTGCCGACGCGCATCTTCTTGATGGAACCGCCAGCGACCTTTTCGGCCGCGGCGCTACCGGACACCAAAATGGCGCCCGCGCCTTTGCCCGCCGCGATTCGGGCGATTCCTTTGGCGTGGGTTTCCGGGGATTTGGTGTAAAGAACGGTGATGCCCTCGAACTTCTTGCCGGCCGGCGCCTTGTTGAGCGGCGCGCCGGTCAGAACGGCGAAAACCTCGATTTTCTCGCGCTGCGCGAACCGCGCCAGACGGCGAAGAATCTGCAGTTGATTGCGCGGGGGTACTTTGCCCTTCATTCCGAGTGATTCGTTAAGCGATACCGCGTCTACGACCAGCACGGTTTTGGCTGGCTTGAACAGGTTGAATAAACCCATAATTTAGTCCTTTTCGTTGTTTTTCATGTCACCACGCACATACACCGTCGTTCCGACCGCGAGGAGTTAATGGGGTTTCGCGATGATGGGCGGTGTGTTTCCGTGCGGTTAAAGTGGATCAAAGTACCCCAACCCAGCGGGATCACGCAAGCCCCGATTTCGCGCCGCGACGACCAAGAAAAGTTAAGATTCCGCGGGGGGCTTGTTGACCCGCCACTCGGCAACCGCTAGCGTGCCAACCATGAACGTATGGCCCACACTCGTCCTTTTAGCCACGTGCTCAACCATGTACGCGGAGGTTCCCATGATTGTCGCGCATCGCGGAGCGTCCAGCGACG
The DNA here is from genome assembly GCA_029287275.1 of Pontiella desulfatans. GTDB lineage: Bacteria > Verrucomicrobiota > Kiritimatiellia > Kiritimatiellales > Pontiellaceae > Pontiella > Pontiella desulfatans_A. The sequence goes on along the minus strand of JARFRL010000205.1, from coordinate 2,586 downwards.
CGCCGGAAAACACCATCGAAGCCTTTGAGCTGGCTTGGCGCCAAGGGGCCGACGCGATCGAGGGCGACTTTCATTCAACCGCTGACGGCCGCGTCGTCTGCGTTCATGACGCCAAAGTGAAAACCGTGGCGGGCGACCGTCTGGTGGTCGCGGACTCGACCCTTGAAGAACTACGCGCCGCGCGTCCAGACCTTCCGACGCTCGAACAGGTTTTGGCCACCGTGCCGAGCGGGAAATCCATCTACATCGAAATCAAGTGCGGGCCGGAAATCCTCCCGGCGCTTCGCGAGGCCCTTCGGGCGTCCGACCTGAACGCCTCCCAAATCTCGGTCATCTCGTTCAACGAGCGCGTCATTGAACGCCTGAAGAAGGTCGATCCAACGCTCACGGCCAACTGGCTGATCAAATTCAAACGGAACCGTCAGGGAAAAGTCGCCCCCTCCCAATCCGCGGTTCTCGAGACGCTGGATCGAATCGGGGCGAACGGACTCGGCGCGGGGCAAGCCCACTTGAGCGAGCGCTTCGTTGGCGAGGCGCGGAAACGGGGGTTCAACCTTCACGTGTGGACCGTGGACGACCCCAAAGCCGCCGAACGCTTTCTGGGCTGGGGCGCGAGGTCGATCACCACCAACGTCCCCGGCGAAATGAAAAGCGCGTTGGCCCAGCGCGGGTGGTTGTGAAAACGGCGGGGTCTAGAGCACCGTTCCGGGCTGGATAACCGTGTTTTTCGGGATTACCATAATGCCGTCGCGGATCCAGTAAAGCTCCGTTTCCTCGTTCTCGGGCTTGCCTTCGGGCGAGATCGTCACGTTGTCGCCTATTCGCACGTTCTTGTCGATGATCGCGTTTTTAATGAAGCAATCGCGCCCGATACCCATTGGAATACCGGACGGATCCTCCACCGTCCCATGCTCGTAGTAATCCGCGCCCATGAGGATTGAATCCTCCACCACGGAACCCTCGCCGACGAGCGCCCGCAGCCCCACCACCGCGTGGTCGATGCGGTCGCCGGAGATGATGCAGCCATCGGAAAGCAGACAGCGGCTCAGATCGCACTGATTGATTTTGGACGGCGGCAGGTATCGCATGCGCGTGTAGATCACCGAGCTCATTTCATAAAAAGAAAACCGCGGAAGCGGCTCGGTCAGCGCCAGATTCGCGGCCCAGAACGAACGAATGGTTCCGACATCCTCCCAGTAATCCTCGAACGTGTAGCTGTACACTTCGCGCGACTCGATCGCGCCCGGAATGATGTGCTTGCCGAAATCGCTTTGATCGTTTTCACATAGCAACTCGCGCAGCACGTCCATGTTGAAGACGTAGATGCCCATGCTCGCCAAATAGGTTTCATCTTCCCGCGGCGCCCGCAGCTCATCCAACAGCGGGGTGTCGCCCGGCTTCTCGGAAAATCGGACGATTCGCCCGTCTTCCTCGGCCCGAACGATGCCCAACTGCTCCGCTTCGGAGCGCGGCACGGGTTTCGTGCTGACCGTCAGGTCCGCGCCGCGGGCGACGTGCTCTTCGATCATCTCGTTCAGATCCATTCGGTAAAGTTGATCGCCCGAAAGAATGACGACGATATCCGGTTTGTCGTCCTTGAAATAGCGTATGGACCGCCGCACCGCGTCGGCCGTTCCCTGAAACCAGCCCGTCGCGGAGTCCGGCGTCTGCTCCGCCGCGAGAATGCGGACGTGCCCGCCGCTGAACTGATCGAAGCGATACGTCGCGCCGATATGCTGATGCAACGACACGCTGTTGAACTGCGTGAGCAGAAAAATATTGTGGATTCCGTTGTTGATGCAATTGCTGATGGGTATGTCCACCAAGCGGTATTTCCCCGCGATCGGCACCGCTGGTTTGGACCGATCCCGCGTCAAAGGCTGCAAGCGACTACCGGCGCCACCGCCCAAAATGAGTCCCACGACGTTCATGTTCCCTCCCCCCGATTGTGATTGCCAAGGCATACGAAAATCATAGGCGACATGGCCCGACAATGGAATAAAAAGAAAAGGAATATTTAGCGCTTGCGTCATATAGGGTTCTTCTGTAGAACATGCCCTCCTTTCACGGAAAAGGCTTGATCACCCGCCCGTTGAAAAGACCAGTTTTGGTCCGGTAGCTCAGTCGGTAGAGCATTTGACTTTTAATCAAAGGGTCCTGGGTTCGAGCCCCAGCCGGATCACCATATTAAACCCCGCTTTCAGCAATGAGAGCGGGGTTTTTCTTTACCTCGCGCGACCGGCGAATCCCGAGCCCGTCCCGTCGCGGGGCGCGCGATGATCAAAAAAAAGGCGGGGAGCAATCGCTCCCCGCCACGAATGATTGCTGACGAGGGGACCTCAGCAATCAAAACCAGTTCTCAAATCCAATCTAAAAGCGTTTGATGAAATCGAGCCTTTCATCCATTTCCAGAACCCGCGCGGCGTTGATTAAAATTCTCTTCGGGCGTCGTAATAACTCGGGCGGGGAACGGAGCGTTCGCGGCAATTCTCATCAAAGAACGCGTCGACATGGAATTTCCGCAGGGCGTCAATCTTTTCATCGCCTTCCAGCCAGGGCACGTCCGTCTGGGTGGCGAGCTTATTC
>JARFRL010000200.1 GCA_029287275.1 Pontiella desulfatans | reverse complement strand
CCCCCACACATCACGATGTATGAAAGTCAGCTGAAGTGAAGCTTTTTCATTTATTACTCGCTCCGGGAGTCCGCTAAAACTCACCGAGTTCACCTGATCAGAGCGCTTTTATCGCGGCAGCTCGGGACGAACCTTCACGATCTTCTCGCGCTTGATGGACACGCTTCCGGGTCTCGCGCCGCGGGGCTTGCCGACGTGTTTGGCCTCGGTGTAGCAGACGGGCACGACGCCCGCGTTGCGCTCCTTGGAATGCCAAGCGGCGACCGACGCGGCTTGTTTGATGACGGCGTTGTCCGGCCGCGCCCCGTCGGGATGGCGGAGGATGACGTGACTGCCGGGTTGGCCGCGGACGTGGAACCAGAGTTCGTTGGGCCGGGCGATCTTCAGACTGAGCAGATCGTTGTCGGCGTCGGTCTTGCCGGCCCACGCCTCGAAACCGCCTTCGAGCGCGTAACTCCAATAATCAGGTTGAATGTCGTGTCCTCGCATGGGAATGATTGATACCGATGAATGGACCGGAAACCAAGATGAACTTGTTCGCGTATGGAACGCTGATGTGGCCGGAGGTGCTCGCGGCGGTGATGGGGCGGCGGATGGAAAGCGCGCCCGCGGTGCTGAAAGACCACAAGCGGCTACGCGTTAAAGGGCAATGCTATCCGGCGGTCGTTCCCTCGCAAGGCGATTCGGTGGAGGGCGCGTTGTACCGCGGCCTGACCGCGGAGGAGTTCCGCCGGCTCGACCTGTTCGAGGGCGCCGAGTACGACCGGATCAAACATGATTTCGACGGCGCGCCCGCCTTTGTTTACGTGCTTTCGGCCGAGCACGCGCGCCTGGCCGCGGCCGAGCCGTGGGACCCGGCGATGATGACGCCCGAAGCGCTCGCGGCTTTTTGTTCGGAATACAAAGGCTGGAGCGGTCTTTGATCCCGCGGTTTTACGGGTTGTTGACGGCGAGGGTTTCATCTATTCTCGTCCGAATGAAACTCCTTCGGACAAAAACATTTCGGCCATCCGGCGTTGACGTGCTTTGTCTGATCCTGACGGGAACCCTTTGGGGATGTTCCCGCGCGCCGTCCGCGCCGGCCGCGCCTCCCGAGGCGGAGCGCGTGGAAGCCGCGCCGGAACCGGCGCGGTCTCTCCGCTGGATGGGGCATTGGAAGGGGGAGGGGCGCCGCGAGCATCTCGTTCGCGAGGTGCTGGAGGATTTTTCGTACACCCATCCGGACATCCAGGTCGAGTTCGAGTTCGCCGCAGATCTGCTTCCGGCGAAAAGCCAGAGCGAAGCCGCGCGACATATCGCCGAGATGATCCGAACCGGAAACCTGGACTGGGACGTCATCTGGCTTGATCCGCTTATCTATCATCAGGTCGCCGTGGAGCTCGACGATCCGGACTGGGGGCGCAAGCATCTGGTTGATTTTTCGGAGATCGAGGGGTTCGCCGAGCGCCATAAACCGTTTCTTGTTCAAGGCGCGGACGCGCACCGGCATACGGGGGGCGTTTTCGTCGGGCCTTACATCGAAGGGTTTTTCTACTCCGCTTGGTATAATCAGGCGACCGCGGACAGGGTGGGCCTCAAGGTTCGCGACGTCGGCATGACCGAGCGCGATCTGCTTGGCTACGTCGAGCGAATCCATGAGTACAACCAGACGGCCGAGAAGCCCGTCGCGCCGTTTATTGACGACGTGACCTCCGG
>JARFRL010000197.1 GCA_029287275.1 Pontiella desulfatans | reverse complement strand
TCGTGGCCCGTCGAGAATTCCGGCATGGGGAAGCGGAACTCCGCGAAGGCGCCCAGCGCGGCGAACAGAATCGGGAGGATGAAAAGAAAACGCCGCGTCATCCAATCCTCTTTTCCTGATCGGATTTAAGAAGATAGGCCTCGGACGCGGGGATCCGCTTGAACGCGTCGGACGGACAGGCGCGGGCGATCGCGCACTCGTTGCAGTTGACGCACAGGTCGTGTTTCACCTGCAGATACATCGAGCCGTTGCCGAAGACGGAGCAGCCTTCCACGCAGATTCCGCATCCCACGCATAGATCCTCTTCGATCGTGTATTGATAATAGGGATTCTCGATGAAGGTTCGTTTGATCGCCGCGGTCGGACACAACTGGTTTTCCGCGCCGGTGTTCCGCCCCTTGGCGTCCGGCCGCAGATAGCCGCCGCATAGATCGCAGTAGCCGCAGATGGAATAGGAGTGGAAACATTTCACGGCGGACGGCGCGAGCACGCAATGGGTGGCGCAGCGCCCGCAACGCGAGCACTGCTCCGGATCGATCTGCCAAACGAGTTTGGGCGAACGGCTCCGAGCGGCCGACAACGCGGCGCCGCCCACCAGCAAGGCCAGCGCGCCCCGCGTGAAGTCGCGGCGGCGTTTGTTTTCCGTCGGCTTCATTTGAGATTCAACCCGCATTTTCCATCAACCAGCTTCGAGCAGCGACCACAGTGGTTCGCGCATTGGAATTTTTCCTCGCGGGTCGACAGCACCGCGCCCAGCGCGACGACGCCCGCGAACAAGCCGCCCCGCCCCACGCGTTTCAGCGCGGCGTTTCGATTCATGGGTTTCATTGGATCTCCTTGAACACGCGGACCTGGTTTCTGTTCGGATCGAGCACGAAAATCGTTCCGTCGGCTCCGACCGCGACGTCCAGGCCCTTGACCGTGTCGTCAAATTGATTGGGCGCCGCGACGACGCAACGCAACGAGCCGTCGACGTTGTGCACTTTCACGCGCGGCAGTCCTTTCTCCGCGGTGACGAACGCGCCGTCCGGCAACAGCGCGAAGTGCGATGGATTACAACATCCGCTGAACCCGTCGATGGTCATCCCCGACGCCTCCCACGTGGAGAGCGGCATGCCGTCCGGCCGATAGTTTTCCAACGCGTGATAGCCGGGGTTGACCGCCCAGAACGAGCCGTCGGTTCGGCTGATCGCGAGATCAAACATCGGACTGGGAATGTAAAAACCGCGCACGTCGTTCGCCCAGTCCTTCTCGCCGATCTCCAGCGGCGGCCCGTCCTTCAGCTTGGAGTGGCGCCAAATCCGCCGGTTTCCCGCGTCGGCGACGTAGACATACCAATCATCCGCGGCGATGGAGCTCAGGTAGGTTTTTTCTCCGGGCGAGTCCCACGCCTTCCGCGTTCCATCCTTCGCGATTTCCAGCACATGATCCCGCAGGCCGACGAACAACACGCGGTCCGCGTCGAGCGCGAGACTGGTCGGCGTCGCCTCGAGCGCGATGGTATGAAGGTCCGGCAAGGTTTGGACGGCGTTCTCGCCGCCCACGTGAATCGTCCCGTCCTCCGCGATCGCGAGCGACGTGATATTCGTGATCGATGGAACCAACGGCTCTTCCTCCGCGTAGCCCATCAACGCGGGATCCACCACGCGGTATTCGTCGAGCGAGTAGTCGAAACTCTTGCCGAGATCCGCGCGGCGGCTGTTGCCAAGATACGCGCCGAGCGCCAACACCAGCGCCATGATGGCGACGAACCAAATCCAGTTTTTTCCGACCGCGGTCATTTTACAAGGCCCCCATTTCGAGACATATCATTCGGGTTGAGTCGCGCAGTAGCATGCGCGTTCCGGCCAGCGCGATCGGCCCCCACGCGTCGTGCCCGTCCAGCACGCGGTACCGAGCGAGCTCTTCGTATCCGGTCGCGCTCACCGCGAGCATCGTCAGCGTGCCGTCGTCGTCGAGCACGTAAAACTTTTCGTCCGCGAGGAAAAAAGGACCCAGCCCGAAGCGTTGGGTTTTACCGCTCGACCAGACCAACTCGCCGGAAGCCGGATCGTAGCAGACGAACTGCTGCTTCAGCGCGCCGGCGTCTTTCGGCATGATTCCATATAGCAGTCCATCCAAAAGAATCGGCGTTTGCTGTTCGCAGGCCAGCCAGTCTTTGGGGCCGTGCCGCGCCAGCTCCTTCGCGACGTAGCCGTCGCCCTCTTCATCCACTTGAACCAGAAGGCTTCCGGAGCCATACCCCGCGGTGATGAAGACCCGATCGCCCGCGACCGCGACGGGCGACGGCGCGATCACCGACGCGTTCCACGGAATCTCCCACAGCGTTTTTCCTTCCATCGAGACGCCCACCATTCCGCCGGCCGCGGCGTAGACGAACATGCGCTCGCCATGCAAGGTGAGCGGCATGATCGACGAGTGCGACATTTTCCAACCGTTCGGATTCGGCGTTTTCCAGACGATCTCGCCGGTCGCGCAGTCCACCGCCATGAGCAGCGCGTCGGGACCGGCCGGCGCGAGAATCGCCTTGCCGTCCTCGATCAACGGGCATTGTCCGGTGAACCACAGCGGCTCCGTCGTGCCGTGATCTTTTTGTAAATCCAAGCCCCAGCGGAACGCGCCCGTTTCGGCGTCGACGCAGGACACGTGGCAGCGCGGCCCCATGGCGAGCACGCAATCCTCGGTGACGGCGGGAATGGTGCGCGACAGTCCGTGGTTTCGTTTCGCGGGGAGTTCGTAGGAGCGCCGCCAGATTTCCTTTCCGTCATCCAGCGAGAAGCAGCGCAGCGCGTCGGCGCGCTTGGCTTCGTCGTAATCAAAGAGATACACCCGGCCGTTCAGCACGGCGGGCGCGGCGTGTCCCTCGCCGAGATCCACCGACCACAACACGCGCGGCCCGTCTTCCGGCCAGTGGTCGGCCAGTTTGGCGGCGCCTTTATGAATGTTGTCGAAGTCCGCGCCGCGGAAGCGCGGCCAGCTTCCGGGAAGCGATGAAGGAACGCCGTCGTAGGTCGCGAGTTCGCCGGCGAGATCCACGTTGAGCTCGTCCGCCTGGTTTCGCTCGGATTCGGGCGGTCCGCCGTCCATGCCCGGAAGGCTACGCGACAGGCCTTTGGCCGGATCGTATCCGAGCCAGTCGGACAGCGCCCACAACGCGCCCGCTCCGGCCAAGACAACAACCGGCGCGACCACGATCAAGATGGTCTTCCTCTGATTCAACGTTCTCCCCCACGCGGCGATCACCCCGACGCCACTCACTTCGGACTCGTTAATGTAATTAAACAACCATCCATCCGTCTAGGTGGATCGTGTATAGATAAGACGCCAAGCGACCGCGATTTTTCGCGGTAATCGTCCACGAATTCGTTTAGCTTCCTTCGCCATGCCCAAAACACGCTTAGATCAACTGCTGGTTCAACGCCAACTGGCCGACAGTCGCGAGCAGGCTCAACGCCTGATCCGCGCCGGCATGGTTTCCGTCGGCGAGCAGCTCGCGACGAAACCCGGACATCAATTCAAGGACGATGTCGCGGTCACGTTGAAAGAGAAGGAGAAATACGTCAGCCGAGGCGGGCTCAAGATCGAGGGCGCCCACGCGACGTTCGGCTTCGAACTAACCGGCGCGGTCTGCTTGGACATCGGCTCGTCCACCGGCGGGTTCACCGACTTCATGCTGCAACACGGCGCGGTGAAAGTGTACGCGGTCGATTGCGGCACCAATCAACTGCACTACAAATTGCGACAAGATCCGCGCGTCGTCGTGATGGAAAACACCAACGCGCGCTACCTCACGCCCGACGATATTCCGGAGCCCGCGGACTTCTGCAGCATCGACACCTCGTTCATTTCGCTCACCAAGATCCTGCCCCCGCTCAAGCATCTGCTGAAGCCCGGCGGTCACATCGTCTCGCTGATCAAACCACAATTCGAGGCGGGCAAGGAACAGGTGGGCAAAGGCGGCGTCGTGCGCGATCCCGCGGTTCACGAGGAAGTGATTGAAAAGGTGCGGAAATTCGGAACCGAGGAGCTGGGATTCGAATGGCTCGGTCTCGCGACCTCGCCCATTACGGGTCCGGCTGGAAACATCGAATTCCTCGCGTACTGGCGTGTTTAGAGCGGATCAACCGACGGGAACGTCTTCGTCAATCGGCGCGGCGGGCTGGTTGGTGGACGTCGGCGCGGGAATCACGATCTCGGGCTCGTCCGCCGGCCGGGTCGGCTCGAGCAAGGGATTCTCCACGACCACCGAATCCTCGGGGCGGATGCCCGCGACATCGGCCATGGCCGAAGCCGACCGTTCGCCTTTCTCCGCCTTCTCGCCCGCCATCGACCACGCCGGACGGGTGTCGGGATGTTCGCCGGTCAATCGCAGAAACGGCTCGTAGGCCCACGGCGCGAAGCGCTTCACCGTCGCGGCGCGCGTCAGGGGGCCGCCCGCGAGCACGAACAGCTGAAACACCGCCAACAGCGCGAAGCACGCGAGCGTCGCGACGGAAACCGGGACGACGCGTTTTTGAATGATTTGTTTCATGTCCGGACAATGTAACCGCGGAAAGGCCGTGTTTCAAAGGCGAAACTCAACCTCAAACAAATCCCCTTCATTCTTGACCGGATTAGGGCCCTTCGGCATGCTCCCCCGTCTTATGAAAGCAAACGATTATGAAGTAACGATGGACGCCCTCGTGAGTCTCTGCAAGCGGCGTGGTTTTATTTTCCAGACCTCCGAAATCTACGGAGGAATCAACGGCTTCTGGGACTACGGCCCGCTCGGCGTCGAGATGAAGCGCAACATCAAGTCGTGCTGGTGGAAATCCATGACGCAGCTGCGCGAGGACATCGTGGGTCTCGACTCCTCGATCATCATGCATCC
>JARFRL010000196.1 GCA_029287275.1 Pontiella desulfatans | reverse complement strand
GAAAACGCCGTTTTCATCCTTGGCCTTCACCAGCGCTCCACCACAGGCGACCGCGGCGGCGGTGTCGCGGCCGATCGGCTCGCCGACGATGTTTTCCGGTGGCAGCAAGGGAGCGGCCGCGCCCGTCGCCGCGACCAAATACGCGTTGGTGACGACGAAAACGTTTCCCGGCGGGACCAGACCAACCAGACGATAGACCGCCTGCGCGATCAAGGGCTTGTCGCCCACCAGCGCCAACAGTTGTTTTGGATGCTTGGATGTGCTGAGCGGCCAGAAGCGCTCCCCTTTGCCACCCGCCATGATTACCGCGTACCGTCCCGCCATCTTAAATCTCCTTAACCGCTTTAACCATCTCGCCCACGAACGCGGCCGCGTCGGCCCGACCTTCCGCGGTTTGAGGTCTGTCGTTGAACGCGTTCACGATCGCGCTGCCCACCACCACGGCGTCGGCCAGTTTGGCCGCGTCGCGCGCTTGTTCCGCCGTTCCGATTCCGAAGCCCATCGCGACGGGCAGCTTCGTTCGGTCTTTAATTCGTTGAACCAGTCCGCCCGCGCCTTCGGCGATCGAGTCCTGAACCCCGGTGACGCCCTCGCGGGACACGCAATAGATGAAGCCGTTCGCCTGTTTCACGATCTTGTCGATCCGACCATCCGGCGTGGTGGGCGTTACGAGTTGAATGGCGTTAAGCGCGTTGTTCGTCAGCGCGGCGCGATAGGGTCTCGCTTCCTCCAGCGGAAGGTCCAACAACAGAAACCCGTCGACGCCGGCTTCCGCGGACGCCGAGATGGAGCTCTCGTAGCCGCGGGCCAACAAGGGATTCATGTACGCGTAGAAGAGCATCGGGATCTCGGAGCGCTCCCGAATTTTGGCGACGCACTCCATCACGCCATCGAACGTGGATCCGGCCTCCAGCGCGCGCGTCGCGGCTTCCTGGTTGACGCGGCCGTCGGCCAACGGATCGGAAAACGGCAGCCCAAGCTCCACCACGTCGACCCCCGCGTCCTCAAGGCGCAAGACGATGTCGATGGTGTCGTTCAGATTCGGATCTCCGGCGGAAAGGTACGCGACGAAACCCTTCTTTTCCTGCTTGCTCAACTCCGCGAACTTGCGGTCGATTCTGGTCTTTTTCATGAAATTTCCTGATGGTGAACTAGACTTGGAAGTGTACGGATATTTCCTTTCATTGGAAGCGCGGCGAGGAGAAAAAAGGCCACGGCTCCAAAAAAAACCGCCCCGAAGATCGAGGCGGCTCGCAACAACGTTCCCTCGCGGCTACAAGGACTTGCTGAACGTCAGGCTGTTCACGTCGGCGGCGGCGCACGCGTCCATGACGTCGATGATGCGACGATGCAGCGCTTCTTTGTGCGGCAGCACGTTCACGAAAAACGGCGAATTCTGCGAGGTGGCGATCGCCTTCAAACCGGCGACCTGCGTGACCAGATCCTGCAGTTCCCGATCCTCGCTGTTGAAGCGCATGCCCTCCAGTTCGATCGTTCCGTCTTTCGAGATCTGAATAAGCACCTCCACGGGAATATCCACCATTTCGTCCGTCGCGACGTCCGCGGGCAGCAAGAAGCCGATGTCGGCTTCCTTTCTGATCAGCGACGCGGTCACCATGAAATAGATGAGCAACAGGAAAACGACGTCGATCAACGGCGCGATCTGCAACTCAAGTTTGGCGTCTTCGTAATGTTGATTTAAATTCATGAATTACTCCTCAAACACCGAATAGATGATGTCCTGAGCGCCGACTTCCGCGCAGGCCAGCGTGACCCGCTCGTTCACCTCGTATTTGGTGTCGCCGTCAGAGCGGATCAGCACCCGCATCTCGGGATCGGCCTCGATCTCCATCTCGATTCTATCCCGGACCTGATCAATGGTCTTGGGATCGCTGTCGGAGCCGATGAACATCTTTTCGTCCTGACGAACGGTAATCATTAGACGCCCGGTGGTGTCTTCCGGCACCTTGGCGTACGCCGCGGTCGGGATCGACACCTTGGGTTTTTCATCCACGATCTGAGACGCGACGATGAAGAAAATCAGGAGCAGGAAGACCATGTCGATCATGGGCGACATATCCAGCTCGAGATCTTCTCCGATTTCTCTTTGTTCAAGTTTCATTTCAGCGTCCTAATTTCAGGGATTGAATGAACCAACCTTCAAAGCGAAGCGGTTGGTTATTCGCCTTCCATCTTTTCGAGCGTCTCGAGATCCATGAAGCTGACCGGCTCTTTGCCCGTTTGCAACGCGTCGAACAGGAAGCCGAGGTTGCGGCCGAGCGTCGCGAGCGTTTTCTGGAATCCTTTTTTGAACGCGAAGAAGAAGAACATGGCCGGGATCGCGATAACCAGACCGGTCGCCGTCGTGATGAGGGCCTCACCAATGTTGGCCGCGAGCAGTTCCGGTTTGCCCATGCCCTGCGCGCCCATGGTGTTGAAGGCTTTGATCATGCCCGAAACCGTTCCGAGCAGTCCAAGCATCGGGGCCGAGGCGCCGATGATTGAAAGGTAGTCGATCGGCTTCATCAGGCGGGACATCTGCTCCACGGAGGCTTCCTCGACGGAATCCTTAACCTTTTGGAAATCGATTTCCTCCTCGCCATCCAAGCAACGCTCGAGTCCGGCGCCGAAGGTGTTGGCGAACATGGACGGATGCTTGCGGCAGTAGATCAGCGCGGTTTTGCACTTTTTCTGAAGCATCATTTCAAGCAGTTCCGGCATCTGTTCGCTGTGGAGCAGCGTTTTCGGACGCAACGAGATGAAGTTTTGCACGATGAGCGTGACCATGAAGAACGAAAACGCGCCCAACGGCCACATCGCCCATCCACCCGTTTTAATCAACTCAAGCAAATTGATGTTTTGAACCGCGTCCTCAACACCTTCTCCCTGTGCCATGGCCGCGCCCGCGACCATCAGCAACGCGACGATTGAGAGTCCTTTTTTCATTGGTATTACCTCCGTTATCTTATTCAGATTCATTTCAATTCCACGTAACAATTCGTTATTCAGCCGCGTCCGATTCCGCCGCCTTGGCTTCGGCCTCGCGCTTCGCCACCGCCTGAGCTCTTCGCTCCGCGGCGCGTTTTTCGCGGTTGGCCTGATCTTCCGCGGCTCGTTTATCCTTCAACTCCTTCGCCTTGGCGCGGAGTTCCGCGCGGCGGGCGATTTCCTCGGCCTCGATCGGCGCTCCGCCAAGACTCTCCCAAAAAATCCGCGCCTCACCGGCGATGTTTCCGCCGGCGTATATGTTTTTGACTTGGCGGGCGGTGAGCATGGCTGAATTGGTCGTGATGGTCGAGTTGGTGCTCGTCATGTCCAGATAGAGATAGGCGTTCAGCAACTCACCGCGCGGCAACCACTCCAGATCGTTGCCGTGGTCGAAAATGATGGCGTTGACCGTTTGAATCGCTTCCTTCGGTTTTCCTTGGGCTCGTTCAACCTCCGCTCGCACGTAAAGCTTGGCGGCTTCGTTCTCCAATTCCCCGCCGAGCTTCTCGGCCTCGGCGAAATCTTCCCTGTCAATGGCCGCGAGCGCGAGCGCGACCTTCGTCTGGTCGATGAGTTTTTCGTCGCCGGTGGCGATCATTAGATCGGCGTGTTTTTTGACGTTGGCGAAATCCTTTTTGCCGCGATAGGCCTCGAACATCATCACGAAAGGTTCGCGCATGTTGTTCGAAATGGGCATGTACTGGCCGATGTCGGCCATGATGGGCTCGAGAATGCTCAGCACCGCGTCGTAATCCGCCGCGCCGTAGGCGCTGTTGAGCCCGGCCTCGTCGTACTTCGACACGAATTGGATGCTGGAGATTTTATCCGCGGGAACCGTCATGTCGCTCGGTTTTTTCAACATCTGAAAGGTCAATTTCCCGTCTTCCATGCGCTGGAGGAAGACCTTTAACTTCCTGCCCTTAACCTCCATCAGCGCGGGGGTGCCGGACTGAACGTCTTCCTGAGAGTTCCGCTGAGCGACGGACGTGATGGCCGCGAGCGCCATCAGGCTGAGTAGAATGCGTTTCATTAAGCGTTTTCCTCCGTGGAAGATGTTTCGACCTTATCGGCGGCGGGTCGCGTCGCGGACGTCGGCGTCAGTTCGGTTTCGACCGAAATAGTGATGTTGGTGGTTCCGCCGGTTTCCATGTAGTCGACGATTTCGTTGACTTCCGAGGCGCCCAGATACTCGCGGGCGACTTCGGCCTGCGGCAGATCGTTCACGTAGCGATCGAACAGCAAGGCGCGGTAGGTGTTGCGCACGTCGTTCTCGCGGCCGAGCTTCTTGAGGATCTCGGCGCTGGCCAGATAGCCCTCCACGGCCCAGTAGCCGCGGGCGTGGCCCTTGTATTGAAAGTAGGCGCGCTGATAGAAGGCGAAGGCCTTTTCGAGATTGCCCGCGGCTTCCTCGACCTTACCCAGTTGATAGGTGGCTTGCGCGACCGGCTCGCCGCGCCACGTGGGAACGGTGAGCACGCTCATGTTTTCGTCGCGGGCCGCGTCGATGTCGCCGTTGTCCAGCAGCACCCGCGCCTTGAGCAACTGCGCCCACGCGACGTCGGGTTCGGTTCCATAAAGCGCTTGGGCGTCGTTGATCGTAGCGAGCGCGCCGTCGTAATCCTCGTCCTGGTACTGACCGAAGCCGCGCAATTTGTAAGCGGCGCGCATGTAGTCCGAATCCTCGAACTTATTGATGAAGATGCGTAGTAATTCCTCGGAACGGGAATAGTCCTTCTCTTCGAAGGAGGCGTCGCAAATGGTGGCAAGTACCGGCGGAGAGGCGTTGTCGAGGGTTTCCAGCTCCGTGAGCAACTGACGCCCGAGAATATGTTCGGTATTGCTCAGCTTCGCGATCAACACGCGCAGACGCAACTGCAGGGTTTCCTTCTCGGCTTCTTCGAGGGCGCTGTCGAGCCGTTCGCTCAGTTCGTCTTGTTGTTCCCCGTCGAGATAGATGCTGGAAATCTTCACCAGTTCGGCGATCATGTTGTCAACGCCGTCCTGACGCAGGTCGCCGCCATACTCGATGATCGCGTCTACGTAGGTGTCGACCGCTTCGTCGTAAAGCTTCTGCTGAATCTTGGATTTCCCAATCCAGAAGAGGGCTTTCGCGATGTCGGCGTCGCCCTTGAGGTCGAAGCGATAGCGATCAACCACGCGGATAATGTCTTCGAACTTGTCCTCCGCCTCGTAAATTTCCGCCATTTGGAAGGTGGCGTAGGTCGCTTGATTCGGCCGTATGTGGGCGGCGTAGGCGCGTTCGTAATCCACGATGGCCTCGTCCAACAATCCTTCCGCTCCGAGGATATCGCCGCGCATGCTGCAGGCTTCGGGGTAGACGGAGGATTTGGGATAGGTTTCGATCACGAACGAGAACTGATTCGAAGCCGCGCTGTATTGTTCCTGACCAAACATGCAGATGCCGACCTGAAACGCGCACTCGTCGATATATTGCTCGGAAGGGAACTTGGTGATGTAGCGTTCGAAGTAGGGTTGCGCCTCGACGTATTTTTGAAGGAACAGCTGCGTCATCGCGTACCAGTAAGTGGCGTTCGCTTCCTGATGGGAGTCCGGGAATTCGTCCAGAACGAATTTGAATGATTTTTCCGACTCTTCGTAGTTCTGAAGAACCAAGTCGGCGACCGCCTGCATGAAGTAGAGCTCGACGTCGTATTTGGTGATGATGACGTCGTTGGTCCGGACGAACTCGTCGATGTAGGGACGGAGCGTTTTGATCGTTTCCATGGAATTGTTCGCCTGATAGTAGCCGGTCAACATGTACGCGAGCTGGCGAGGCGTGACGCCTTCCTTGTATTTACCGATGTGGCCCAAAGCGCGCGTTTCAGCCTCTTCCAACTCGCCAAGGCTTTCGAGCAGCATTTCCACCATGTCGTAAACGCAGCGCTCTCCCAACTCCTCGATCGGATCGGCCTCGTAAACGGCGTCGAAAAACCTCAGCGCTTCCCAGTAGCGCTCAACGGTTTTATAGAGATCGGCCATGCGATATTTGATATCGAGCTCGTACGGAGGCAGGTTGTTGAGCGCCTCAAGCAACTGTTCGAGTTCCAGCAGCTCCTTCGGCTTCTCCTCATCGGCGACGCCGCCCGTCTCGTCGCTAGCGGCATCGGACTCGTCGCCCCCGAACAGCAGCAATTCGTCCGCGGTCATTGCGGCGCCTTCCTCGGGAGGAAGCCCGAACGCCTCGCGCGTGTCCCGAATTTTCTGTTCCTGATAGGCGATCAACTGGTCGCGGGGGAGAATCATGCGGTAAAGCGGAAGCGCGCTGTCGTATTCCTCCGCGTCGACCAAGGCGGCCGCGGCGTTCATCAGCGCGAGGTTCACGCGGATGTCGAAACGGGCCGAGGTGCGGTAGAGCTGCGGAATCCATTCCGTGATGCGATCGAAGGCCGGCTCTTTGATCAAGGCGTTGATCACCTGCATGATCGCGTACCCTTTGCGCTGCTCGTTGGGCGTGTTTTCGATCACGAACGAGAATGGCGCGACGCAATCCTCCCAGCGCCCGAGATTGAAGTAGGACTCCGCCAACGTCATGTTCAGCGTGGTGAGTTCGGTCAGGGAGTATTCTTCTTCCGGCTCGATTTCCTGATTGGAATAATCAACTTCTTCCTCCTCGTCATCATCGCCTCTGACGACCTGCTTGACGACGATGACCGGATTTTCGTTGTAGTAGAGGGCGTTGGTTACCGCGGAGGCGCACTCTTCATAGGCCTCGGTCTCGAAATAGCAGGTGGTGAGCATCTTCAACGCTTGGCGCGGATGATTGGCCAGCGGAAGATCAATGTAATCCTGGAGCACGGCTCCCGCCTCGTCCAAGCGATCCTGCTGGATCAGCAACGTGGCGAGCTTGTAGCGAGTGTCCTGCGCGATCGCGACGACGCGGGGAGCTTTGGAAGCCTCCACCATACCGACATACATATACATCGAATCGATGGCGTCGTCCCAATTTTTCGCCTCCAAGGACATCATCGCCTCTTTCAGGACCTGCCCAGGCGTGGGGCCATCATCCTGCGCGAGGGAGGCTGTCGCCAATCCCACTAAAACGGCGGCGATGACGCTGAAGCGACGAAACACGGACGAACGACCAGATTTTTTTATCAACATCATTAAAGAATTCCCTAACTGTATCATACTGAATCCACGTCCCCCAGTGGTCGGCGCGGACATGAAATCCATGCGCCAAAACACAAAACGGATCAACCAGCAAACCGTCGCGCACCTCTTCCACACCTCGGAATTCAGGTATCCAGAAATATGGTTAAAACATATTAAAAAAAAACCAAAGGAAAAAGATCTAAGTTCAGGAAAAGTCGAATTTGGACACGAAAAACGATTTTTTTTTGCCCCGCAAGACCACCGAAATCGTTCCGCGGCGGGGGATTGCCGGAAAAAGTCTTAATCCACGGCGGAAAAACGCCGCGTGAAATAGTCCAAAGATCGCGCCAGATTCGAACGCGCCTCCGAAGACAAGCGCTCACCAAAACCGTCGAACGAACGCCCCCGAATCGCGAGCGCGCTCGCCGAGGGCTCCGCTCCGAAGAGCTCTTTCGCGAGACCCAGCACCGATTCCGCTGAAACGCTGTGGCTCGAAAACCCGACCATGGGCGCGGACGCCTTCAGCGCGTTGACTTCGAACGGCGCGGCCGCGGAAACGGAGGCGTCCACGAAAATCACTTCATCGAAGCGGGAGACCAGCTCCGCGTCCTCGATGTTGAGCTGATAGTTGGATTCCACCGTCACGCCCGGAAGATCCAGTTCGCGCAGGCTTTCGGCGAAGGCCGGTCCCAGACCGTCGTCCAGCCGGCCCGGATTTCCATAGCCTATGACCAAGACGTTAATCGCGAACCCTCCGGTCGATCCGTTGGCCCGCCGCGTTTTCCAGTTCGACGACCAGCGGCATGCGCCCCATCGCGTGCGTGGCGCAGGAGAGGCAGGGATCGTAGGCGCGAATCGCGACTTCCACCCGATTGAGCAGTCCTTCCGTGATTTCGGCCCCCGAGAGGTATTTCCGCGCCACGCCCTCCACGGCGCGGTTCATCGGCGTGTTGTTGTTGGTGGTGGAGACGATCAGGTTCGCCATCGTCACCTGATCGTTCTCGTCGACTTTATAATGATGGAACAGCGTGCCGCGGGGCGCCTCGATCAACCCGACCGACTCCCCTCGCCGCTCGCCCTTCGCCATCAGATCATCTCCTTGCAGATCGGAATCGTTGAGTAGCTCGCGGATCTTTTCGCCGGAATGCAGCAGCTCGATCATGCGCGCCCAGTGATACGCCATCGTGATGTTGTTCGGTTTGCCGTCCGTCACCGACAGGAAATCCTTCCGCGCCGCCTCGGCCTCCGGCGTGTCGATGAAGTCGCACGTGTTGATCCGCGCCAGCGGCCCGACGCGATACCACCCGTTCTCCGGTCCCAGCTCGGAGATGAACGGGAATTTCATGTACGACCACGATTTGACCTCCTCCGCGATGTATTTGAAATAATCCTGATAATCGACCTGATCAAAGATGTTGTCGCCGTCTTTCGTGATGGCGCGCAGGTTGCCGTGATACAGATCCATCGCGCCGTCTTCGCGGACCAGGCTCACGTGGTTGGAGTCGAACGAGCCGAAATCCGCGAGCTCGTCGATGTGTTCGAGCGTGTAGTCCTTCGCGATCTTGAGCGAGCCGCGGCACCACGCCAGCATCTGATCGATCTCTTTCAAGAATTCGTCGCGCTCCGCGCTGGAGAGATTCTTGTTCACGCCGCCCGGCACCGCGCCGGTTCCATGAATCTTCTTGCCCGCGGTGGCCTTGATGATCTCCTGGCCGTACTTGCGCATCATCACGCCTTGCACCGCGAGGTCCGGAAATTTACGGGCGACGCCGATCACGTTGCGCTCCGTCGGATCCGCGTCGAAGCCGAACAGCAGATCCGGCGACACCAAATGGAAGAAATGCAACGCGTGGCTCTGGAACATCTGCCCGTAATGCATCAGCCGCCGGATCTTCTCCGCGGTCGGCGTGAGCTGATCAACGCCCACGATTCCATCCATCGCCTTCGCGGCCGCGAGATGATGGCTCACCGGACAGATCCCGCACAGGCGTTGCACCAACACCGGCACCTCCCAATACGGCCGCCCCTGAATGAAGCGCTCGAAACCGCGGAACTCGACGATATGCAGCCGCGCCTGGCTGACCTGACCGCTCTCGTCGAGCAGGATGGTCACCTTGCCGTGCCCCTCGACGCGCGTCACCGGTTCGATCGTTATTTTTTTCACGCTCACGCCATCCTCCTCAATCGTACTTCAACAGCTCGTAAGGCAACTCGATCGGCTTTCCGCTCAGCAGCGCGGTCAACGCCGTCCAAAGCGTGTCGGCGGAAGGCGGGCAACCGGGCAGAAAACAATCGATCTTCACCACCTCGTGGCAGGGATACACCTTGTCGAGCAGCAACGGAATCTCGGGATCGTCGGGCACGATCTTCTCCGGGTTGTGGACGGTGACGCCGGCGCGGTAGGCCTCGTCGACGCACTCCTCCAAGGGGATGTTGTTGCGCAGCGCGGGAATCCCCCCCATCGTCGCGCAGTCGCCGAACGCGATCAGCGTGTCGCAGTTCGCGCGGAACTCGCGCAGCACGTTGACGTTCTCCTCGTTGCAGCACCCGCCTTCCACCAATCCAATCGCGCAGCGCTGGGAGATATGCTTGATGTCGTCCACCGGCGAGCGATCGAAGTCGACCAGATCGATCAGCTCGAGAATCCGCTCGTCGATGTCGAGCAACGACATGTGACAACCGAAACATCCGGCCAGCGAGGTGGTCGCGATTCTTGGCTTGCTCATGATCGCTCTCCTTCAATATTCGATCCGATCGGCGCGGCGTCATAGTCGCGCCGTCCAATCGGCGTCGCGAAGCCAACGCGCTTTTTGACGACGCATCCAACCGGGCAAAGCTCCGCGGCGCGGTCGGTCGCCTCCATCTCCGTGTCGCCCAGCGCCCGCTCCCCATTCACGCCGATCTTGCGCTCGAAACCGCGCCCGATCGATTGAAACACGTTTTTGCCGTCCAGCTCCTGCGAGGCCCGCACGCACCGCGCGCACATGACGCAGCGGTTGTGGTCGAGCATGACGTCGGGATGCGACGCGTCGATTTCCTTTTCCGGAAACTGGAAGGGATACTGCGGAGCGGTGATTCCGAAACGATACGCCAGCGCCTGCAACTCGCAGCTACCGCTCTTTTCGCAGAACATGCAGAAGTGATTGCCCTCCACGAACATCATGTCGATGATGTTCTTGCGGTGCTGAAGAATCGCGGGCGTCTCGTTCTCGATCACCATGCCGTCCATCACCGGCTTCACGCACGCGGCCTGCGGCCGGCCATCGCACAGCACGACGCAGACGCGGCAGCTACCGATCGGTTTGAGGTCCGGATGCGAGCACAGCCGCGGGATGTAAACGCCCGCGGCGTCGGCCGCTTCCAAAATCGTTTGTTCCGGCCGCGCCTCGATTTCTTTTCCATCGATCGTGATCGTGATGCTGTCGCTCATGGTTTCCTCCTACGCGTGGAAAATCTCGGACCGCCGCCCCGCGATCGCGCTCGCTTGCTCGACCGCCTTCATGATGTCGAACGATTTGTTCAGCCCGTCCACGTCGTCCTTGACCAACGCGTTGTAAACGGGCCGGAAGTTTTCAAGCGTCGAGAGCACCGGATTGGGCGAGGTCTGCCCCAGCCCGCAACGGCTGGAGAATTTGACGCTCTCGCCGAGACGCCGCAAATAATCCAAATCCGCTTTCGAGCCCGCTCCGCTCCGCACGCGCTCGAGCCGATTTTTCAAGAGCGTGTTGCCGACGCGGCACGGGACGCAATAGCCGCAACTCTCGTCCACGAAGAACTCCATGAACGCGTCGGCCACTTCGAGAATGTCGCGCTCGTTGCTAAAGATCATCACCGAGCCGCCGGTCGAAAGCTCCTCGTAGCTGATGCCGAGGTCGAACTGAGCCGGCCCGACC
Source organism: Pontiella desulfatans (assembly GCA_029287275.1). Lineage (GTDB taxonomy): Bacteria > Verrucomicrobiota > Kiritimatiellia > Kiritimatiellales > Pontiellaceae > Pontiella > Pontiella desulfatans_A. Next base: position 216 of record JARFRL010000196.1, on the reverse strand, counting down.
ATCCGCCCCGAAGGCCCGCCGACGCTGACGCACGCCACGTCGTCCGCGCCCGCGCGCTGGAGCAGGTCGGCCAGTTTTATACCGAACGGGACTTCATAGATGCCCGGCCGGTCGCAGTCGCCGCATACGCTGAGTAGTTTGGTTCCGGAGCTGCGCTCGGTGCCGATGCCCGAGAACCAGCCCGGCCCTAGATCCATGATCCGCGCCGCGCAGCAG
>JARFRL010000114.1 GCA_029287275.1 Pontiella desulfatans | reverse complement strand
GGCAGCGGACGGGGAACGAATCGGCCGCGTCCATCACGTAGAGATGTCGTTCGCCGAAGGTGTTGTTCACCTCCGCGACCATCGCCGCGGGGGAGCCGTCTTTACGGAGGCAGTAGTAGAAGCTGACGGGGTTGAACGTTTTGGCCATGAAGCGCGCGACGGTGATCAGGATGATCCGATCCACGTCGGTCAGATCCATATGTTCCGCGAGGCGCGCGCGGAATCCGCCCGCGCCCGTCAGGTAGTCGGCGTCGCGCAGACAGACGGGCTTCCAATGGTTGTAGCCAAAACCCTTCACCTTCCGGTCGAGTTCGGGAAGCTCGTCCAGATCGATGGCGTAGAAGTAGAATGGAAAAATCCACTCTTGCCGAACGGGGCTCACGCGCGCGTGGGTCACTTTCCCAACATGGATTCGGCTGCTCATAGTTCCATTCCGAAGCCTTTGGCCACCTCGACGGCGGAGCGGGTCGCGTCTTCGTGAAAGCCGTTCCCGAAATAGCTGCCCGCGAACCAGGTGTGTCCGCGGCCGTTGAGCGCCTTCAGCTTGGGCCGGGCGCGCAGCGCTTCCCGCGTGAACATCGGATGGTCATAGTCGAACTCCGCGACGACGCCCTCCGGCTCGCGCGGAAGATTGAGGGAAACGAAATACTGCTTCTCGGTGTTCAGGCCCTGCAGCCGGTTCATGTGATAGGTCAGGCAGGTTTGGTCGCCCTCGACGCGCTGGAAGTTCCACGAGCTCCACACCTTTTTGATGGGCGGCATGACCGACTCGTCGGTGTGCAGCAGGGTGCGGCTTTTCGCGTAGCTCCAGCATCCGAGCGCGGCCATCTCTTCCGCGGTCGGGTCCGACAGCAACCGATACGCCTGATCCGCGTGCGTGGCGATGACCACCTCGTCGAAGCGTTCGGTCGAGCCGTCCGCGAAGGCGATGTCGACCGCGTCATCCGCGCGGCGGATTCCGTTGATGCTCGTATCCAGGCGAACCGCCACGCGCGTCCATTCGGCGCGCATCCGGCGGATGTAGTCAGAACTTCCACCCACCACGGTTTTCCATTGCGGCCGATCGTTGAGTGAAAGCAGTCCGTGGTTTTGAAAAAACTGGAAAAAGCTGAGCGCGGGGAAATTCAGCATCTCCTCGCAGGGCGTCGACCAGATCGCGGAGCCCATCGGTATGAGATGATGATTGATGAACTCGTCGCCGAAGCGGTTGCGTTCGAGATACTCGCCCAACGATTCGTCGCCGCCCGCCGCGGCGCTCAGGTCCGCCGTCGCGGTTTTGAAGAAACGCAGCGTGTCGCGGACCATGCGATGGAAAGAGGGTTTGAAAAGGTTGGCGCGTTGGGCGAACAGACCGTCGAGTCCCGTTCCGCAATATTGAAGGCCGGAGGGCAGGTCGTGGTAGCCGAACGTCATGCCGCTGTCGCGCAGCTCGACGTCCAGTTGTTCAAACAGTTTGGTGAGCAGGGGATAGTTGCGATGATTCATGACGATGAATCCGGTGTCGACGGGCGTTCCCGCGTCCGGACCGTCTGGAATCAGCACGGTGTTGGTGTGCCCCCCAAGCCGCGCGTTTTTCTCGATCAGCGTGACGTCGTGTTTTCGTTGCAGTATGTGCGCCGAAGTTAATCCCGCGACCCCGGACCCCACGACGGCGATCTTCTTGCCTTCTCCCTTATCCATTTTCCCCTAACCTTTTCCGCCCTTGAGCATGGCCTCCTTGATGGTCCGACTGCTGGGCGTTTCTCCAAGCCATATCGAAAAATACGCGTTCGCGAACTCGTCGCTCGGAATGTTGATCACCAGCTG
>JARFRL010000022.1 GCA_029287275.1 Pontiella desulfatans | reverse complement strand
ATATGACAGCGCGTTGATGCTTTACCGGATGATTCTTCCGCGCGATGAAATCGCGGCGTATCAGGTGGCGAAGATGAACGAGTTGCGGCGGGACGCGGGCCTTCCCCGCGTGGAGATTCAAACGTCCACCAACGATATGGGCCGGGTTCAAACCCTGTTCGGCGACAAGTCCGCCGCGCTGAGCCAAACCGAAAACGCGTTTGGAGTTGGCGCGGGACTTCCTCCCAAGTCGGCGGAACTACTAACTCTCGAAGAATCGATCGGTGTCCTCCTTGTTCTGCCGCCCTACGAGGATGATGTGCTGTACCGCGTCGGGCTGCTTTTCGCGCGAGCGGGCCGCCCTTGGGAAGCGGTCGCCGCGCTGGATTATATCGTGAGCCTTGATCCGGACGGCGAGAAAGGACAGGACGCGTTCGTTGAATCCCTGATGGTTTTGCTCGATCCGCTTGAAAAATATGAGCAGGTCGAAGAACGCGGCCAGCGGTTTCTGAGCACCTACTCGGCGGGCAGGGGGCCTCGGCGAGTGGCGCACGCCCTGACGGGCGGTTATCAGAAACAGGCGCGCTGGCAGGACGTTAAAAAACTGCTGCCGGTGATTGAAAAATTCGACCCGTCGACCGAACCCGTGGTTCTGCAGTATGATTGCGAGCTCTACTACATGCAGGCGATCGCTGAAATCGTTCTATTAAACTACGAAGCCGCGCGAGCCGGTTTTGAGCGGGTATTGAACGACTATCCGGATTCGCATCAACAGGAGAACGCGACGTACTGGCACGCGATGTCCCAGCTGTTCTTGAAAAACTATCCGGACGCGGTGAACGAGTATGATTACTACGCGACCACCTGGACGAATGGAATCTGGCTCCCCTCCGCGGCGTTTCACGGCGGGGTCAGTCTGTTCGGAATGGAGCAATATGACGAGGCGCGGGCTCGATTCACCAAGGTGATCGAGACCTATCCCGACTCGGATGTTTATTCGGACGCGCGCGCCATGCGCGGCGACCTGCTGGCGTCGGAGGGAATGCTCGACGAGGCGCGGGCGGATTACGAAGAGGCCATCGCCAAGGCCCGCCTGCCGCGGCAGGCCACCTACGCGGTTTTCCAGATGGCGACCATGTTCGAGCTCGAAGAGCGATATCAGGAAATACTCGATGTGGTGAACGCCTATCTGGACCGCTATGGCGAGGAAGCCGATGTGGCCAAAGCCGCCTACTGGATTGGAAAAACCAAGCTGGCGCAGGGGCTGACCGGCGAAGCGGTGGAGGCCTATCGCGAGACCATTGTCAAATACGGGGGAAACATTCTGCAGGAAGGCGTCGATCTGATTATCGGGGAACTGCTTGCTGTTTCCAGCCGCGTGCTGGAAGACGCGGAGCGCGAGGTGTTGAAAGAGAGCCTGAGCGCCTCGCTGGCTGAAGCGGACAACGTGACCCTTCAACTGCGTCTGCGGGTGTTGCTGGCCGCGATGGATGGAAAGACGCTTGAGCTTGGCAAAGAGCTGATCGCTGAACTCGACGATCTCGAACAGGCTCCGCCGCCCGTGCTTGGCGTGATTTGCGACGCCTCGTTCGAGCAGGAAGACTATTCCCGCGCCGAAGAAATCCTCGACTTGTTCGTGGTTCGTTACGAAGAATCGGATTACATGCGCTCGGCGCTCAAACTGCGCGCGTACGGGCTCTTCAGCGAGGAAAAATACGACGCCGTGCTGAAAATCATCGCCGAAGCGCAGGCGCGCTATGGAACCGCTCCTTCCGCCGCGTGGGCGCAAATCATGAAGGGCCGGGTTGAACTCAAGCAGAACAACTTTGATGAGGCGCGTAAAACGTTTGAGGCGGTCATCACCGTGCGCGACTGGCGGGGTGAACCCTATGCGGAGGCGACCTACTACATCGGTAAAGTCGAAGAAGATTCCGGCGACCCGCGAAGCGCGTTCGGTTGGTACCAACGGCTTTACAGTCTGTACAAAGGATACGCGAACGGATATTGGGCGGCCGAGGGCTATCTCGCCAGCGCGCGCTGCCTGGCGAAACTCGGCCTCGAAAACGACATGCGCAATACCTACCGAGCGATTCTTTTCGATAAATATGTAAACCAACTTCCGCAGGCCGAGGTCGCGAAAAAAGCCCTAGGCGCGGATGAGGTGAACGAGATCAGCGCCCTGATCGAGCAGGGCATGCAGACCAATTTAACCGTGACGGTCGAGGCGAAAGAATCGGTGAAAGTTGAACCGGCTGATGAAGTGTAGGTGACGCATCAATGAATCGTATTTTATATTATATGACTGTTCTTGGCGTGGCGGGCGCGATGTCCGTTGCCGCCCAGGGGTCGGACACGGCGAGCTCTGGCGAGGTGAAACTTACCGAAGAGCAGATCCAAATGATGGAGCAACGCGTCGCGGCCATTGCCGATCCGGCGGCCCGTCTCTTTTTTCAGGCCAATATTCACCGGGCCAAAGGAGAGTTGGAACAGGCTCTTCAGAAGTTGGCGCGGCTGAATGTGCTCCATGCCCACGACAAAAGATGGATCACGCGAAGCGAACTCTTAACCGCGAAGCTCTATCTGGAAGTGGGAATGCCGGAGCAGGCGGAGGTTACCGCTCGGCAGGTGGAATTTTTGAACGAAGGAACCGAGGCGGCCGAGACCGCCCGCCGGTTTCTCGATGAACTAAAACAAATGAACGGGCAAGCTGAAGTATCGGAGTAAAGGAGCGGATTATGAAAAGAAAAGGTTTGATGATTTGGATGCTGTCGGCCGCGGTTTCGACCGTGTGGGCTCAAGAGGCGGAGACCGTGGAGGCGGCGGCGGGCGCCCTGACGAAAGAAAACGCCACGTTGCTCGAACTGATCATGACGGGTGGTTGGGCGATGATCCCGCTGGGCGTTTTGTCGTTCATGATGGTCATCTTCGTGGTGCAGAACGTGATTTCCCTGCGCGCCAAAACGCTGTTGCACACGGAAATGATGCCCGAGCTCCTCGAGATGATGCTTGAAAAAAGGGTGCCCGACGCCCTGATCTATTGCCGCAACCATCCCTCCATGTTCACCTTCACCTTCGGTGCCGGTCTCGAGCGCGTGATCGACGGCGTAACCGATTTCGACAAAATCGCCCAGTCGGTGAAAGGGGCCTCCGTGGAGCAGATGAGTCGGCTGATGAAGCCGATCGACTATCTCTCCATCATCGGCGCCACCTCTCCGATGGTTGGACTGCTCGGCACCGTTTCCGGCATGATCAAGGCCTTCCAGACCATGGGGTCGCAAGGAATGGGCAAACCGGAGCTGCTCGCCGCGAATATTGGTGAAGCGCTGATCACCACCGCCACCGGTCTGATCATCGCCATCCCGGCCATGTTCACCTTCTTCTATTTCAAAAAGGGCTTCGGCAAAACATTGGCCACGCTCAGCCGGAATATCAGCTATCTGCTGGACGCGCTCGAAAGTGGCCAACGCCCGGCCTCCTTCATGAAGCTCGATGAGCTCGAAAAGATGAGCGGTAACCGAGTCGACTTCACCCTGGATAAAGGCCAGGCGCTGGAAAAAGGAGAATAAGATGGCTGATCTGGAGCTGGCTCTAGACGATGAAGAGATCGAGATCGACATGTCGCCAATGATCGACATGGTCTTCCTTCTGCTGATTTTTTTCGTGGTGGCGTCCGCCGTTGTGGATAAAAAAGTACAGGTGGATGTCCCGGAGGCGCACTACGCCAAGGTGCCCGAGGACGAGACCGGCCGGTTTCTCATCTCCGTCGATAAAGCGGGTTCCATCTATGTGGGCCACGATGTCGTGTCGGTCGAGGAGCTCAAGGAGCGTTTGTTGCCGGAGCTGGAATTTAATCCGAAAGTGCGCGTGGTGATCCGTTCCGATCGAATGACTCGGCATAAAGTCAATGAGGAGATCATGGAGGCGTGCGCCGAGGTCGGCGCCTCCGATTTGATCTTTTCCGCGTTCGAGCTTTAGTTTCAAGCAGGAGTAGTTCTCATGGATTTAACCGACGAACTGGAAGAGGTCAAACTCGACTTGCAGATCGCGCCGCTGATCGACGTGGTTTTTCTGCTTCTGATCTATTTCATGGTGGCGGCCTCTTTGATCAAAAAAGAGGGCGACATCTCGCTCATCCTGCCGGCGAACGTTCCCCAGACCGAAAAAGTGAAGATCCCCCTGGAAGTGCTGATTGAGATTGATGAGGACGGAACCGTGGTTTTCGAGGGCCTGCGGTTCGCGGCGTCGGACGAGATGCTCAATGATTTGGCGGGGCAGGTGGCCGCGCTGAAGCAAGTCGCGAAATCCCAGCAGTCCCCGTTTTTCGTGAACATCCTGCCCGATCAGAACACCTTCCATGAGCGGGTGATCAACGTGATGGACGCCTGCGCCGCGGCGGGGGTGGACAGTTTGACGTTCAGTAAGAGTTTGTAAATGAGAACTTTTCCATGAGGAAATCGAAGAAAAAAATTAAAAAACCGGGTCAAGGGACGTCCAGCGCCGTGCTGATCAGCATCGCGGTGCACGCGATAATTTTGTTGATCGCCGGTGGATTCGTCGTGGTTTCAGTCATCAAAAAGCCGGATAAGAAGTTTGTTCCGCCGCCCCCGATCGACCGCCCGAAAATGGACCTGAAGAAGCCGCGGATGAAAGTGAAAAAAGAATCCAAGCCGCGCGCGACCACGCGTATTTCCTCCAAAAGCGTCGCGAGCATGCCGGACATCCAACTGCCGGACATCTCGAGCGCGGGCTCCGGGCTCAGCGGAGGCGTGGGCGGCTACGAATTGGTTCCCGACGTTTCGGAAATGAGCTTGTTCGGCGGATCCAGCTCCGTGTCGGTCGGCAATGATTTCGAGGGCACGTTCTATTCGCTTCAGTATGATCGGCGCGGCAAAAAAGCCAACATGAGCGATCCGGAATACATAAACACCGTGCGGCGCTTTGTGGAATTGGATTGGAATCCATATGTTTTCGCGCCGTTTTACCGCGCTCCTCAAAAGCTCTACACCACGCAGATTTTCATTCCAACGATCTCGTCCGAATTCGGGCCGTCGTTCTTCGGAATACCGGCCGGACCGGAATTCGATCCGGTCTTCTGGCTCGTGCACTACGAGGGAAAAATCATGCGCAAGGAGGGCGGACGATTCCGGTTTTGGGGGTTCGGCGACGATGTGCTGCTGGTCCGGGTGAATGGAAAGGTGGTCTTGAACGCGTCCTACGGTGATTTTCGTACTGAACTTTGTGACTGGGAAGACCACGATGAAGACTACAAGTATTATCTGGGGCACGCGCAAGCGGCCGTCGGGGATTGGTTTGAGCTGGAGCCGGGGGTTCCGGTTGAAATGGAAGTGCTGTCCGGGGAAATTCCCGGCGGACAGTACTGCGCCTATTTGGTCGTGGAGGACGAGGCGGAGGACTACGCTGAAAACCAACAAGGCATGCCCATCCTTCCCATCTTTAAAACCGCCGAGATCCCCGATCGCGTGAAAGATAAGATTAAATACACCCTGATCCCCGGAGAGGCCGATTTGGAATCGGAGTTGATGTTTAACGTCTACTAACCCGCCTTGAGAAAAAACGTAACGCAATGGAAATTCATATCATGCAACCGCGCAACTGTTCTAGACGCCGAAGAAATAACCTGTTCATCTTTTTCGCCATGGCCGCGCTGTTTTTACGCGGTTCGGTTTCCGCCGAAATGCGCGTCTGGGAAGACACCTCCGGAAAATCGGTGAAGGCGGAGTTCGTTCGGGAACTTTTTGGATCCGTCGAGTTGCGACGACCGGACGGATCGCTGCGCTCGATTCCCCTGGAAAACCTTTCCGCCCAGGACACCAAATATCTTCGCACCCGAATTCCCCCCGTGATCGAGCTGGAAATACGCGCGCAAAAGCAGGAAAAGGTGAGAAACAAAAACACCACGCGATCCGAGTACGAGCAATTCGCCGATGACATCAACGTGGTCACCACCACGGTGCGGATCAGACAGAAAAGCAGCGCGGTTTTCAACGGAATCCTGCGGGCGGAGGTTTATTTAGTCGGAAGAGAGGTCGCCACGCCGGACATCTACCGCCTTTCCGGAAAAGGAACCGCTCAGGTGCGGTTCACCGAAGAAAATAAAAAGAAATTCGAGTTCGAGACCGCCGCGGATTTCCGCGTTTACGAAGAGTACAACAATCTCGAGACCCGCGGCGCCAAGTATGCCGGCTATCTGGTGGTCGTCATCGACCCCGCGGGGAATAAGCTCGCCACCCAGACGGACGTGCCCTGGCTGGAAGGCGATCAAAAGATTGACGCCCTGCGGAAATTCAATCTCGACGCGTTCTTCGATGAAAATTGCCGCGAACGCTCCGTTCCCCGTCCGAGTTATTACGACGCCCGAAGAGAATTTTAATCAACGCGGCGCGGGTTCTGGAAATGGATGAAAGGCTCGGTTTCGTCAAACGCTTTTAGATTGGATTTGAGAACTGG
>JARFRL010000012.1 GCA_029287275.1 Pontiella desulfatans | reverse complement strand
ATCTCCAACTTACGCGCCTTGTCCTCCACCTGCATGCGCGCGTTGACCAAATCCAGTCGGTTCGTCAAGGCGCTGGACAGCGCCTCGCCCAGCGTGATGTCGAACTCGACCAGGCCCTTCGACGCGAGGGTTTCAAGCTCGGCGGGGTCCGGCTCCACGTTCAAATCGATCGGCAGGCCCAGCGTGAATCGGTAATTATCCACCGCGGACTCGGAGTTGGACTTCGCCAGCGTCCAGCTATCGGCCGCGTTCAGTGCGCTCAGGCGCGTCTGCGCCGCTTGGACGTCCGGAATGCGGCCGGCCTTGACCATCGATTCGCTGCGCTCGCGGTTCAACACGGCCGATTCATATTTCTTGCGCGCGTTGACGAGCTGGTCGCTCGCCCGCAGCACGGAATAGTATTGCGAGGCGATATCGATCACGAAATCCTGCTGATAGCGTTTGAAGTCGCGCGTGGCGTAGACCATCGAGCGCTCCGCCTGCCGCAGCGGCTCCTTGGTCACCAATGGACCAAACCCGTTTAAAAGCGGCTGGACGATGTTCAAGGTCAACGCGCTGTTCTGGGACGACGCGTCCGGATCGGTGAAATAGCCGAACAGGTTTTTACTGAAGTTCAGCGAAACCCGCGCGCCCGTCGCCAACGTCCGGCTGATGCCCGCGCCAAGATCCGCGTTCACCCCGTTGTCGCCAAACGACTCGGTCGTTCCATCCTTGAACGAGGTCATCTCGGTGCTGGCGCCCGCGGAGGCGTTGTAGTTGAAATTAAAATCCTTTTGAACCTCGGAGAGACTCAGCGCCTGAATGAACAGCGTCTCCTTGCGGAACTGATACTCACGGCTGTTGGCCATCGCGATCGCGAGCGTGTCGGAAAGCGAAAGAATCTCCGCGTTCTCCTGGCGCCGATCCATATCGAGCAAGGCGCGCACGATCTCCGCGTTGGTTTGGCCAATGGAAAACGGATCCGATTCCCCGAGCCCCGCCTCCTGCGCGCCGCGGATGTTTCCGTACGCCGCGTTATCCGCTTTTTCCTCCGCGTATCGGCCGATTTTGGCGCACGACGACAACAGCGCCAGACCAATGGCCGCCGCCGCGAATTTCCACCCCTTGAAAAAACTCGTATGCATACTAAGTACAAGACGAGCAATCTAGTGAATCTCGGACAATTTTCTCAAAGCAACTCAACTCATATCAGCGCGTCTAGACGGTTCACAAGCACGAACGCTTGTGCTACAAACTGTTCCGAAATTCGATCTAAATGGAAGATTCATGAAGCAGGTTCTGGTACTCATCAACCCCAAGTCCGGCGTGGGCGGTCCTTACCGCTACATCACCGCCATTCAAAACGCGTGGGACGACGACGATCACGACGTCGTCTACCAGTTCAGTCAGTCCGCCAAAGACGGCGCGGACAAGGTGCGCCGCGCCATTGAACGCGGCATCGACACCGTGCTCGTGGTCGGCGGCGACGGCATGGTCAACACCATCGGCGGCGCGTTGGTCGGCACCGACGTCCGGCTCGGCGTGATCCCCGCGGGCAGCGGCAACGGCTTCGCCCGCCATTTCAAAATTCCGTTGCAACCGGTGGCCGCGGCCGAGGCGTTGCTCACGGGCGCCACGGTTTCGATCGACGTCGGCAAAGCGAACGGTCGCCTGTTTTTCGTCACCTGCAGCATGGCGTGGGACGGCGCGCTGGTCGAAACGTTCGAGAAATATCCCTTCCGCGGCTTGGTGCCCTACGTGCTCGCGGGCGCGCAGCAGCTGCTCGAATACAAAGCGCAGCCGTTCGTGGTTGATATCGACGGCGAACGGATCAACTTCAAGCATCCCCTCATCTTCACCGTCGCGAACCTTTCGCAGTTCGGCAGCGATTTTCTCGTCGCGCCCGACGCCAAGGCCGACAGCGGCGACCTCGAGCTCGTCGCGATCGAGAAGAACGACATGCCGCTCGTGCTCGCGCAGGTGCACCGCTTCATCGAGAAAACCTTTCACCACCATCCGCTGGTCACCAACCGCCACTTCAAAAAAATGATCGTGCGGCGCGTCTCCGACTCGCCGATCCAGCTGGACGGCGAAATCTTCAAAACCGAAAAAGAAGTCGACATCGAGGTCATCCCCAGCGCCCTCAACGTCATCGTTCCCCTATGAACCCGCTCGACAACTTTTCCGACGAGGTGCTTTACATGCGCATGGCGCTGCGCGAGGCCGAACTCGCCGCCGCCGAGGGGGAGGTCCCGTGCGGCGCGGTCATCGTGCTCAACGGCGAGGTGATCGGCAAGGCCCACAATCAGACCGAAACGCTCAACGACCCCACCGCGCACGCGGAGGTGCTCGCGATCACGCAGGCCACCCAGGCCGTCGGAAACTGGCGACTCAACAACGCGGTGATGTACGTCACGAAAGAGCCCTGCCCCATGTGCGCGGGCGCGCTGGTCCTCGCCCGGATGAAAAAAGTGGTCTGGGGCATGACCGACCCCGTCCGCGGCGGCGCCGTTTCCAAATTCAACATCCTCAACGAAGCCGACCTCAACCACGCCGTCGAGATCGAGCGCGGATTGATGGAAGACGAATGCCGATTCGTCATGCAGGCGTTTTTCCAGCGCCTGCGCGCGGACTCCAAAGAGCGCAAGCGACAAGCGCGTGAAGGGGACGCGTAGGCGCGGTTATCGGGTCGACGTGATGACGAGGTTGTCGACGCAGACCAAACCGAGCATTTCTTTCGGAGCGTTGAATCCGACATGCGCGCGGGCGCTGCCCCAAACGCCCTTGGAAACCTTGCCCTTGTCCGCGGACGTGAACGAAAGCTCGGACAACACGGCGCCCGTTTTCGCGTTTCGGATCTCCGCGGAGGTCTCGAACGTGTCGGGCTCGCTCAGCTTCTTGATCACCAGCTTGAACTGATGCCATTCGGAAATCGAAACCTCTTGGTCGGACCGGAACAGAAAGTTCTCGGAATAGATCTTTTTCTCCGCCGGATCGGGCATCGCGCCTCGGAACAGCCAATCGCCGTTGGGCATGGCGTCGATTCCGATCTCGAACCGCGCCTTCGGGCTTAGCAGAGCGTTCCCGACCATCACGGTTAGCGAGGGCTTGCTCATGGCGACTTCGCCGGGATCGACCGCGACTTTGAAATCAAACTCCACCGTCAGCGTCCGGCCGGGCAACCACCGCGTCGGCTCGCCGGTCACGCAGCGGATCGGCTGGGGCGACGCCTGAATGACCAGCGCCTTGTCGCCGGAGGCCTCGCTGGTGCCGAGCTCGTCCATGATCGACAGGGCCGAGGAATCCTTCACCATGTCGTAGATGTTCCACTCGCGCTGACCCTCGATCGGCCCGACGTCGAAATCGTTGAAATCGTATTTCAGCACTTCCTGGGCGCCGGACGACGCCACAAAAACCCCCACCACTAAAACCGTCAGTGAACAAATCCTCATGTATCCCTACTCCTCGTGTTGCCTTGAAAACGAACCCTAAGTAATAGCAAATCGGTTGCCAAGTTCATCCCGCGGGCGGAAAAGACTAGAAGCTGCTCTTCACGCGGGCGCTGGGGAACGCGGAGAGCCCGATCGAAAACATGACGCGGTGCTCGTTGTTGTCGTAGAAGTGATAGCCCAGTCCGTAGCGCATGCAGCAATAGTTCATGTAGCCGATCAGCGCGATCTCCTCGAGATCGTTCACGCGGTCGTTGTAGCGGGCGAACCCTTCCAGCGAAAACTTCGCTTCCGGAAACAGATCGAACCGCGGCGTCCAGAGGGATTGCATGCCATCCTGATAGAGATGCTCAAGGCCGAGGATGACGTCGTCGCGGTCGTAGGAAAGGCGCGTGTTGAAAAAGGGAACGCGGCCCGTGTTCCAATCCACTTCCCCCTCCGCGTCGATCATCCACCGCGGCGTGAGCGGCATGCGCGCGTCGATGAACAGCGAGTCGAAATTTTTGGATGAACCGTGGTTCTCCGCCAAATAGTAGGTGTATAGATCGAGATCGATGAAGCGCGCCACGCGGTTGTCGCGCTTGGTCTGCAGCACGTTGCGCAACCCCACCTGGATTCTGTTTTCGTCGCGCAGCGCGTCGACCTCGTCGAACTGAAGCAGCTTGGTCGGACCGATGGACGCGTCCTCGTAGCTGTAGTCCGCGTAGGGTTCGATCTTGTGGCGTAGCCCGCGGCCATACCACCGCTCGCGTTCCGAAAGCACCTTCGTGGCTTGGAACGAGGCCTCGAGGCCGGCGCCCGGAATATGCCGCGTCTCCTCGCCGCCGCCGTTGAGCGCGTTGGTGTCGGTGTAATACGTGGCGCGGTACGTCGCCCGCGGCACCAGACTCAGGAAAGCCCAGCGCCGGGGAAGCGTCAGCGTGTTTTTGGAGTCGAGGCGGGCGGAGTCGTAATTCGGCGCCGGCGGATTCGGTTCGGCGAACACGCGCTCGAGATCCGCGACGGAGTTCTCGCTCTCGAAATAAAACGGCGTGCCGGCGAGCTTGGTCCGATAGAGATCGATGGAATACTCCATCCGGTCGGTGTTGGAGTAGAAATCGTTCAGGCGCTTGTTCGCGAACGCCTCGGAGCCGACGTAGCGGTTTCCGTAGACCAGCGAGGCGTAGTTTTCCGGCTGCGCGTCCTGGCGGTATTCCGGCTTGAAAAACTCCTCGATGACCGCGGGATCGCTCAAATAGTTGAGCTTGGTGTTGAGGTAGAACTCGTCGGTGAAGCGCTGCAGATGCTCGAATTTGAAGCGGTAGCGATCCTCGCCGATCAGCTCGCGGGATTCCGGCGAATCAAACTTGGCGTATGGATCCTGATCCTTCAAATAAAACGCGGCGAACTTGCCGACCGCGTTCGGATATTCCCAGTCGAAGCCCTGCCCCACGCCCACGCCGCGGCGGCTGTAGAGGTTGAGGTCGGTGATGGATTCCAGATGCTCCGACAACGGAACGGTCGCGGTCAACAAGGCGTACGCGCCCCACTCGCTGCCAAACCCCGCCTTGAACGTGAGGACGCCCTTCTCGAGCTTCTGCCGCCAATAAGGCACGTAGAGCACGGGCACCTTGCCCGCGTAGACCGTGACGCCCTTGGCCTTCAGATATTTTTCGTCCACCAGCCGCGCTTCCTTCGCCCGCACGTGAAAGTGCGGCGCGGCTCGCGGACAGGTGGTGAAGGTGGCGCCGCGCAGCATGTACTCGTTGGTCGAGACGCGCTCCACGTGATCGACGCTCATCAGAATCGGCTCGAAATTCAGCGCGGACGGACCGAAATTTCCCGTTTGCGTGAGGTAGTTGTAGTCCAGCTCGGTGCCTTGCCAAACCACGGGACCGCGCTCGAATTGGATATCGCCTTCCATGCGCAGATCGCCCGTCTCGGTGTTGCCCGAGATTTGATCGGCGCGCACGGTCACGTTTTCGAAACGCCCGGTCACGCCGCCGCTGGCGATGACCGTGTCGTTGGTGAACTCAAGCTTCGCGGCCTGGATGTCGAAGGGTTCGTCGGGGATCTCTTTCGGAACCTCCAGCTCCACGGCCGAGGCCGCGAGCGTTCCGAGCCAAAGCCCGAGCGCGACGAAGGTTTTAGCCCTCGACATTCTGACCACCGTTGGTGAAAGGCAACGGGCGCGACCGCGGCGCCTCCGGCCGGCGGGCTTGAATCGGCAGGGCGAGAATCGCCTTCAGTTCCGCGACGCGCTCCTCGGCGTAGGGAACCAATTCGCTCTTGGGATATTCCTCCATCATCTTCTGGTAATAGATGATGGCCGCTTCGGGCTCTTTCGGCACTTTGGCGTAGAACGCGGCCTCGTCGAACACGCGGCCCGCCTTGATCTCGTAGAGCTCGTTCCGCATCTGGATGATCGCGTCGCGGTGCGTGGAACGGGGGTAGGTGGAAAGAAATACGGTGGTCGCGACCAATTTGCGATCGAGGATCTCCGGGCTGCTTGGATATTCCTTGCGCAGCCGCGCCAGACATTGGATCTGCCGCCAAGCCGCCTCTTCGGCGTACGCGCTGTCGGGATAGCGATAGCCCAGCACGCCGTACGCGGTGATCGCCAGTTCATATTCCTTCGCGTCCTGCTGGCACTTTCCAATCATGAACTGCGCTTCCGGCGCGCGCGCCCACTGCGGGCCGTTGCGGATCACGCTCTCGAAGTAATCCACGGCGTATTCCGGCGCGCGGTATCCGCCGAAGATCCAGCGCAGGCGCTTGCGGTTCATGATCTTGAACGCGATCTCGAACTGGCGTTGCAGCGCGGAGTCGTAGTCGGCCATCTGGCCCGCGTAGTTGTCGATCAGATATTGATAGGCGGTGAACGCCTCTTTCCATTTCTTGCGTTTGAAAAGCGAATCGGCGCGGCCGCGGGCGGCCAACGGCGCCTCGACGCTGTTCGGCCAGCGACGGTAAAGATAGAGCATGCGGCTTTCCGCCCGCTTATTAAGTCCGCGGCCCTGCGTTTTCTGAACGAAGGCCCACTGGTCCACGGGATTGTCCTCCTTGCGGGCGAAGGTGGCGCGCAGGGTTTTTCGTCCCTGCTCCTCGACCACGTAGACCTTCTCCTTCTCGGACTGCTGGGCCACGTCCGCGGCCTCAACCTTCGTGTCGGCGCCGACGGTCTCGCCCGGCTCCGCGGATTCTTGGGCCCACGTCGACGGAGCGGCCGCCAGAACCCCCGATCCCAAAAGGATCGTCGTCAGGAAATGTAGTGAAAAACGCATAATCCAGCCAATCTAGTGCAGTCCCGTCCCGCGGGCAATTCCAACCCTCGGGAAATTAGTAGCTTTTCGCGAAAACCACGCGGCCGGAGCTCGGCGCGCCGCAGCATACGCATTCGCCCGCCCCGCTTTCGGCGCGATCGAACGGAACCGTCCGGATCGTGACGGAAAGCGCGTCGTTGATTTTGTTCTCGCAGTCCTCGCCGTCGCACCAGTGGCTCATCGCGAAACCGCCATGCACCTCCGGACGCGCCTTGCTCTCCGGCGTGAAGAACGCCACGAACTCGTCGTAGGAGTCGATTTCCTTGGTGTTTTCCGCGCGATGATCCAGCGCCTTTTGGAGCAGACTCCCTTGAATGTCTTCCAACGTCTGAACGATGTTCGCGACGAATTCGTCCTTGCCGACGCCCTCTTTCTTGCCCGTGTCGCGACGGGCCATGAAGACGGAATCGTTCGCCATGTCGCGCGGGCCGATTTCGGCGCGGACCGGAATGCCCTTCTTGACCCAGCTCCAGCCCTTTTCGCCGGCGTTGATGTCGCGGTCGTCCACGACCACCTCGATGTCGCGCTCGTGAAAACGTCGCGCGCGCAGGCCCGCGGCGATTTCCGCGCAGTAGGCCAGAATCGCCTCGCGGTCGGCTTCGTCGCGGATGATCGGCAGCAACACCACGTGGCTCGGGGCGAGGCGCGGGGGCATCACCATGCCGTCGTCGTCCGCGTGCGTCATGATCATGCCGCCGATCAGACGGGTCGAAACGCCCCACGACGTGGTCCAGGCGAACTCCTTCGCGCCGTCGCGGCCGCTGAACTGAATATTGGAGGCCTTCGCGAAATTCTGGCCGAGGAAGTGGCTCGTTCCCGCCTGCAAGGCTTTGCGGTCCTGCATCATCGCCTCGATGCACAGCGTGCTCACCGCGCCGGGGAAGCGCTCGCCGGGCGTTTTTTCGCCGGTCAGCACGGGCATGGCCATGTATTCCTCCGCGAAGGTCTTGTACACCTCGAGCATCTTGCGGGTTTCCTCCCACGCCTCCTCGCTGGTTTCGTGCGCGGTGTGGCCTTCCTGCCAAAGAAACTCGGCCGTCCGCAGGAACATGCGCGTGCGCATCTCCCAACGCACCACGTTGGCCCACTGGTTCACGAGAATCGGAAGATCGCGGTAGCTCTGCACCCACTTCGCGTAGGTCGCGCCGATGATCGTTTCCGAGGTCGGCCGAACGATCAGCGGCTCCTCCAGCTCGCCCGCGGGGTGCAACTTGCCGTCTTCGCCCTGTTCCAGGCGATGATGCGTCACGACCGCGCACTCCTTGGCGAAGCCATCCACGTGCTCGGCTTCCTTTTCGAGATAGCTCAGCGGGATGAACAGCGGGAAATAGGCGTTCACGTGACCGGTGTCCTTGAACATTTTATCCAAGCCGCGCTGAATGTTTTCCCACAACGCGTAGCCCCAGGGCTTGATCACCATGCAGCCGCGCACGTCGCTGGTTTCCGCCAGATCCGCCGCGCGCACCACTTGCTGATACCACTCCGGGTAGTTTTCCTCGCGCGTCGGCGTGATCGCCGTCTTCTTCTGTTTCGCCATGAATCGGTCTCCTAAAAAATGAAGGGCGGAATCTACAGGCCAGCCCCACCGAATACACGAAAAAAAGCAGCCGGAGCTTCCAACTTCGCTGGCTATCGCCCGGACGCGGCGCCAAATACCCGGACCGGCCCCCTAAACGTGCTCTTCGCGGAGTGGACTCAACTCGAAACCCGACTCGTGCGTTCGATTTAACAACCATTGACCAAAAGGGTCCGCTCTTCGCGTATCCCAATCGTTTTCAACGAATAAGCGATTGTCCTATCTATTTACAGAGGACAGGTGGTAGGTTGTTTTCATTCATCCACTTTTAGTGGGGACCTCTCGCTGACCTTCTGCCGCTTCTGGCAGGCACGATTCCGTCGCCTCCTCTGAACACACTCAAGGAGGACCTATGTCCATTCCAAAGAGATCCATGTCTATTCCCCAACATCCAACCGCCGTGGTCTATTGCGAGGCCAACTTCGGCGCCATGGACGGCAAGACCGCCAACGGCCTCGTTCGGCATTCCGAGAAATATAAAATTCTTTCGGTCATCGACAGCACGAAAGCGGGCCTGGACGCGGGCGCCGTGCTCGATGAGAAGGCGAACGGCGTTCCCATCCTCCGAAGCCTGGCCGCCGCGCTGGAGCTCGCGGAGGACGTCCCCGACTATTTCATCTTCGGGATGGCGCCGTCCAGCGGCATGCTGTCTCCCACCGAGCGCGGCCACGTGCTCGAAGCCATGGGATTGGGCATGAACATCGTGAACGGCCTTCATGAGTTTTTAAACGACGATCCCGCGTTCGCCGAGGCGAGCCGGGTTGGAAACGTCGAGATTATTGATATCCGCCGGCCCCGCCCCAAGAAAGACCTGCGCATGTTCAGCGGCGACATCGCCAAGGTCACCTGCCCGCGTATCGCCGTTCTCGGCACCGACGGCGCCATCGGAAAACGCACCACGGCCACCATTCTCGCCCGCGCCCTTAATGAACGCGGCATCAAGACGGTACTGGTGGGAACGGGCCAGACGGGCTTGATTCAGGGCGCCCGTTACGGCGTCGCGGTCGACGCCATTCCTTGTCAGTTTTGCTCCGGTGAATTGGAGGCCACCATCGTTGAAGCGTTCGAAGGCGAGCGCCCCGACGTCATCATCGTCGAAGGGCAAGGCGCCCTGAGCCATCCGGCCTACCTTACTTCGGCGTACATTCTCCGCGGCAGCATGGCGAACGGCGTGGTGCTGCAGCACGCCCCCGCGCGCGAATTTCTGGGCGACTTCCCCCAAACCCCGATGCCCACCGCGGCCTCCGAAATCAATCTCATCGAAACCTTTTCCCCTACGAAGGTCATCGGCCTGACCATTAACCACGAAAACATGACCGACGACGAGGTGGGCGCGGCGATCACCACCTACGAGGCTGAACTCGGTATTCCCGCCACCGACGCGCTGACCCGTTCCCCGGACCGGCTCGTCGATATGGTTGTCGAGGCTTTTCCTGTTCTTAAGGAAAAGCTGAGCGCCCTCGCTATATGATCGCGCCGCGCGTGGAGATCGATCTCGGAAAAATACAACACAACGCCCGCGTATTGGTCAAACGACTGGCCGCGCGAGGCATCTCGGTCACGGCCGTCATGAAGGCCACTCTTGGCTCCCCCGAGATCGCGAACGCGTTCCTTGAGGCGGGCGTGAAAACACTGGGTGACGCGCGTATTGAAAACATAACCAAGATGCGCCAAGGCGGTGTCAGCGCGCCCATGGCCCTCATTCGCTCCCCGATGTGCAGTCAGGTGGCAAGGGTAGTGAAATACACGGAGCTTAGTTTCAACACCGAGCTCGACGTCGTCCGCCTGCTTTCGGCCGCGGCGCGAAAAGCGAAGCGGATCCATGGAATCGTGCTGATGGTTGAACTCGGCGATCTGCGCGAAGGCATTTTGCCGAACGCCCTGAACCATACCGTCCAAGAAATTCTGCGCCTGCCGAATATCGCGATCAAAGGCGTGGGAACCAATCTGGCGTGTCGCAGCGGCGTCGTGCCGGACGCCCGAAACATGGCGGAACTCTCCGCCCTCGCGAACTCAATCGAGTCCACCTTCGGATTCCCGCTGGAAATCGTGTCCGGCGGAAACTCCGCCAATCTCCATTGGGCTCTCGGCGGAGCGGACGTTGGCCGCGTCAATAATCTGCGCCTTGGAGAATCCATTCTGCTCGGATGCGATCCGCTCAACCGCCAACCGATCAGCGGGCTCCACACCGACGCCATCACCCTCGTGGCCGAGGTGATTGAATCAAAGGTCAAACCCTCGCAACCTTGGGGAACCATCGCGCAAAACGCCTTTGGCAGCCCCGCGCCTCCGAAATCAATCGGCCACATTCAGCAGGCCATCCTCGCCATTGGCCGCCAGGACATCGATCCCGCGGGACTCGAACCTCCGCCCGGCATCGAAATCCTTGAAGCCAGCAGCGACCATTTGGTGGTCAGATCCAGCCGTTTCAACCACCCCGTCGGCGCCGAAATCCCCTTCCAGCTGAACTACGGCGCGCTGCTGCGCGCCATGACCTCTCCCTTTGTTTCCAAGCTATGGAAAAACCGCGCGCCCATCCTGTCGTCCTCGCTTCCGCCCTCGAAGAAACCCCGCCTCATTCCCAGTTATTAGGAAAATAGATGTCCCCTAAAACACATCTTCTCGGCAACGATTACGTCTGAAATCATCCCCTCCGAGGTTGTTTCAAACAAAGGCGCGGAGATTGAATTTTGGGTAGGGATGGCGCTCCAAGCCGTCCGCTCGGAACATTCGCTGCTTTCCATGAATTCGTTGCCACCTACCCTCCCGCCGCGGCAGGTCGGGTTGCTCCGCGGCTTGGCGGCTCCGTGAGATCTGTCTCTTATACACATCTCCGAGCCCACGAGACGAACA
>JARFRL010000010.1 GCA_029287275.1 Pontiella desulfatans | reverse complement strand
GTACAAGGGGAACGCGCCGGTATCGGCGTCGCGGCTCTCGAGATAGGCCTTCAGCGGAATGCCGCGGCGGCGGAGCTTGTCGGCGATGCCCTCGATCGCGACGACGCTCTCGAGCAGCTCGCGCAGCCCCTTGGTATCGAGCAGCTGTTCGCCCGCGAGGCTCTCGAGGCGCATGCCGTCGGCGCCGAGGTCGAGCAGGATCTGCGTCAGGTGGGCGTCGGACTCGACGTATTCCTCGCGTTTGCGGCGCGTCACCTTATAGAGCGGCGGCTGGGCGATGTAGATGTAGCCATGTTCGATCAGCTGCGGCATTTGGCGGTAGAAGAACGTCAGCAGCAGCGTGCGAATGTGCGCGCCGTCGACGTCGGCGTCGGTCATGATGATGATTTTGTGATAGCGCGCCTTTTCGATGTTGAAGTCGTCGAGGCCGATCCCGGTGCCGATGGCGGTGATCATGGTGCGGATCTCGTCGTTGGCGAGCACCTTGTCGAGGCGGGCCTTCTGGACGTTGATGACTTTACCTTTCACCGGAAGAATGGCCTGGTATTCGCGTTCGCGGCCCTGCTTGGCGGAGCCACCCGCCGAGTCCCCTTCCACGATGAAGAGTTCGGTGCGGGCCGGATCGCGGCTGGAGCAGTCGGCCAGCTTTCCGGGCAGACCGCCGCTTTCAAGCGCGCCCTTGCGGCGGGCCAGATCACGCGCCTTGCGGGCGGCGTTACGGGCCTGGGCGGCAACCACCGCTTTTTCGATGATCGTGCGGGCGACCTTCGGATTTTCTTCGAAGTAGCTTCCCAGTTCATCGTTGACGACCTGCTGAACAATGCCTTCCACCTCGCCGTTGCCCAGCTTGGTCTTGGTTTGTCCCTCGAACTGCGGATCGGGAATCTTGACGCTGAGCACCGCGGTAAGGCCCTCGCGGATATCATCGCCACCCATCGCCTGCTTCTCATCCTTGATCAGCTTGTTGTTTTTCGCGTAGGCGTTCACCGTGCGGGTCAGCGCCGAGCGTAAGCCGGAAAGATGCGTGCCGCCCTCGATGGTGTTGATATTGTTGGCGAAGGTGAAGATCGTTTCGTTGTACGCGTCGGAATATTGCATGGCGATTTCGACGACCACGTCGTCTTTTTCGCGCTCGAAGTAAATCACGTCCGAGTGCATCGGCGACTTGTTGCGGTTCAAATGCTGAACGAACTCCAGAATGCCGCCATCGTATTTGAAGACTTCATCGCGACCGGTGGCCTCTTCCTTCAGCGTGATTTTCGCGCCGCGGTTCAGGAAAGCCAACTCGCGCAGGCGGGATGCGAGAATATCCCACTGGAAGCCGCCTAAGTGCGTGAAGATCGTCATGTCGGGCATGAACGTGACTTTGGTGCCGGTTTCGGTGGTTTTACCGATGGTGACCAACTCGGTGACTTCCACGCCGCGCTCGAAGCGCTGATGGTGGATCTGGCCGCCGCGTTTAACTTCCACTTCGAGCCATTCGGACAGCGCGTTCACGCAGGAGACGCCGACGCCGTGCAGACCGCCGGATACTTTATAGGTGTCGGAATCGAAGTTGCCGCCGGCGTGCAGCACGGTCAGCACGACGGTCACCGCGGGCTTGCCCTCGGTCTTGTGTATGTCGACCGGAATGCCGCGGCCGTCGTCGATGACGCTTAAGGATCCGTCTTCGTTGATGCAGACCTCGACGTTCGAGCAGTAGCCCGCCAGCGCTTCGTCGATCGAGTTGTCGACAACCTCGTACACGCAGTGGTGGTAGCCGCGGGAACCGGTGTCGCCAATATACATGGCGGGGCGTTTGCGGACGGCGTCCATGCCCTCCAAGACGGAAATATGGTCGGCGCCGTAGCCTTCGGAATCGGGATTGTCGGCGGCGCGTTTTTTGCTCGCTTCCGCGGAGATAAGATCGTTTTCAGCTTCAGACATGGTTGTCTTTTTCCTTTCGGTGCAATTAATCCGAACACCTTATCAGACGCGGCGATTTGGGAGCAACAAAGGAAAACCCGATTACCGCCTTTTTTTGGCTTAAAACCGCGAAAAACGGACGAGACCGGCCTTTTGAGCGCAATCCGCCGAAAATCGGCGCGACGACCGGCTAGCACCACAATTTAAAACAGCGGCGATTTATGGCCGAAATTTTGAGTTATCGCCGAATCGCGTCCCAAACCGGCCTGCCCAGAAACGCGGCGAGTTTGTCGGCGTCGGACCGCGCCGATTTGAGACTGCCGTGATCGAAGACGTTGACGCGCCGGCCGGACTTGAGCACCAGATTGAGCTCATAGCTGAGATAGGAACGGTCCTTCCCGCGACAGGTTTCGGAAATCAGTTGCAGCGCGTGGACCTCCTCCAACTTGGCGAGGCATTTTATCTCGTTCCGATTGACCGCGGCCATTGGATCCTCGCGCCCCTTCCAAAACCAGCCGTTTCGGCCATCGAACACGATCGGCGTGGAGAACCGTCGAATCATCCAAATTGACGAGGCGATGAACACGGAACCCACGAAGAGCGGAAGGAGCGCCGTGAACCACGGCATCCCGCCCGCGCTGAAAAAGGCCGCGCACATGAGAAGCCCCATGACGCCGAACCCACCAAACACGCCGCCGAACATCAGCGCGCCGAACGTCGGGCGAAACTCCACGCGGTCCGGGTTCTTTTGGATCAACTTCCGCGTTCGGAAACTCGCGCCGCCGCGCTGAAGCGGGTGCCAGCCCGTCTGTACCGCGACCAAATCGTTTAAAACCGCGGGGTCGAACAGCTCGCGCTCCTTTGCGATGCCCATCCGCTCGCTCAGATTTTTAAGCGCTTGAAACATGGCTTAGAGCGGTTTCAGGGCGCCGTTACGATAGCGCGCTTGGAGCGCGACGTAGCGCTCGGCGAAGGAGCGAATGGCGCTGAAATCCTCTTGCGAGAGCTTCCGGATGACGCGGCCCGGACTACCGACCGCGAGCGAGCCCGCGGGGATTTTCCGATGTTGAGCGACGAGCGCGCCCGCGCCGATGATGCAGTTGTCACCGATTTCGCAGCCGTCGAGCAGGATCGCGCCCATGCCGATCAGGCAGTTGTTCCCGACTTTACAGCCGTGGAGCGTGACCTTGTGCCCAACGGTGACGTCCTCCCCCAGAACGACCGGCTGGCCGCGGCTGGTGTGCGCGACGGAGTTGTCCTGAATATTGGAGCGCGCGCCGACGATAATCGGCTCGATGTCGCCGCGGAGCACCGCCCCGCACCAGATGCTGGATTGTTCGCCCAAGGAAACATCACCGATGACGGTGGCGTTCTCGGCGACGTAATATTCCTCCGGCAGGGATGGCGCGCGGTCTTCGAATTGATAAATCATGAAATCAAGGTAACGAAGTTGCCTTGGTTAGTCGAAGGTCTGTTGGTCGAAAGTCGAAGGTCATGAATACATAGACTTGGGACGTTCGACTTTTCGACCTTCGACGGCGGCGAAGCCGCTAGATATTCGCGAGTTCCAACGTCTGCTTGCTCAGCTCGATCTGCTCGTGCTGTTCCATGACGAGCAGATTCTCGAACATCTCGCGGACCTTCACGGAATTGGCTTTGCTGGCCATGCCGCGATAGAACTTGATCAGACAGGCGTCGAAATGCATCGCGGCCGCGACCACGTCGTCCACGCTCATGTCGTCGCTGATCTCGAAATCCGCGATCGCCGAGACGTTGGCGCTGTCGGGTTTGTAATTGATGTACGTGTCGAGCACGTTGTCCGAAACCGCTTTCTGAAATTTGGCCAGACTTTCATCCAGATAGGTTTCATGACGGCTCAGATAATCCAACAGCGCGCGGGTGCGCTCTTTTTCCACGGAATCCTTCAGGTCCTCGTAGAATTCACTGAGTCTGCGGTGGAATTTTCGGGCGTGGTTCAACACGTCTTTGGTTTGGTCAAACGGCATAAGTACTCCTTTCGCTTCTAGAAGGAATTTTAGGCGGTTTGAATGGGGTGTCAAATTCTGTTCCGTCTAAATAAGCCGCGCTTATTCAACGACTTAGGCGTACGATAAACTCATATTTATTGGGGTGTTCGGCCAGCAACTCCGCCCGCGAGGGCAGCTCGAAGTCCGCGAAATCGAACCCCGGGGCGACGGCGCAACTCACCAACGCGAAGTCCCCCGCGACCGTAGCGCCGAACCAAGTCCCCGCCGCCACCGCGTGCTGAAGCATCCCGTTCCCAAGCGTGGTTTCGCGCCGCGCGCCCGCCGCGTCGATCTCGTGAATC
>JARFRL010000467.1 GCA_029287275.1 Pontiella desulfatans | reverse complement strand
CGCCTCACCCAACCGCGCGATGGGGAATTCATATTGGAATTGATGGGGTTCCGGACGCGCGAGTTTATTACTAAACCCTTGTTTCGCGTTCGAGTTGATCCACGAGGCCTCCGAGAAAAAGGGAGGGCCGATGGTCGCGTGCTGAAGGACGTTGTGCGGACGCCCCAACGAACCGGTGTTATCGAACGCTTCCGTCACGAAGAAACAGGACGCGGATTCATCCATCTCCAGCCGTCGACGCACCTTGAGCGCGTCCAGAGGAGCGGCGCATTCCATTTCGACGGACCGGGCGTCGCGCCTCGAAATAGTCCAAAGCACGCCGGTCTGCTCGCCGCGCATGGGCACCCCGGCCTTCTTTTCTCCCTGGGAGGGCTGGCCCGTTCGTCCCATGCACAGGAAATGGCCTTTGTAAACCGCGTCTTCGTGCGCGCCGCTCGGCATGTTTTCCGGCGTTTTCGTCCAAGACAATGGATTCAGGTCATGACCCGCGAGGCGTAGCCCCACCAATTGGCCACCGTGTTGCTCGATCTCCAGATTCAAAACCGAATTCGAGAGGCGGATCACGCCTTGAGACGGTTTGGGCTGAAAGTCCTCCGCCTTCGCGGTTTGAAACGACATACCGAGCGAAACCGCTAAAATCCCAAAAAATTGACCGCGACGCGTTGTTTTCATCGTTATCCACCCCGTATTCATACTCACTCGCGAACGTCTCCAATCTCGCTGTTATCTTGGCTACTCGCGTTGCCCGGAGGTCTCTTCTCTTCGCGCGAATTCGCCTTACGTCGGGCGGATCACCTGAAAAAGCCTGTCCAGAAAGGTTTGACGCCATCGTCATGACTGTAAGATAAACGTTTTCCTCTACAACCAATAAACCACACTATTTCCCATATGAATTTACACACCCAACAATTTCGTAATAAAGACGCGGCGAAAGCACGGTTGTTTTCCATGCTGATCGCCCTGTCGGCTTCCCTGGCATCCAACGCCGCGTCCCCGAAGGAAACAACCGTTTACTTCGGCACCTACGCCCGCGGCGAACAAAGCGGAATTTATCAGAGCCGACTCGACACGCGAACGGGCCAACTTTCCGATCCCGTCTTAGCCGCGTCGGCCGTTCGCCCCGGATTTCTGGTTCCGCATCCGAGCGGAAAATATCTCTATTCGGTCGGTGAAAAACCCGGACACGCCGGGAAAGACGCGGATTCGGTTTGCGCGTTCGAAATCGCGCCGGACACGGGAAAATTGTCCTTTCTCAACGCGCGCCCCGGCGGCGGAAACGAGCCCTGCCACGTGTCGATGGACGCCGAAGGCAAGCACCTGTTCTCCGCGCAATATGGCGGCGGAAGCTGCTCCGTTTACCCCATCGCGGCCAACGGAGGTCTTGAACCGCGCTCATCCTTCCATCAACACAAGGGCGCTTCCAAAGTCGATCCAAAGCGGCAGATGGATCCTCACGCGCACTCCATTAATCTGGACCCGTCCAATCGCTACGCGATGGTCGTGGACCTGGGCAAGGACCAGGTGCTGATCTACCGTTTCGACGCCGAAAGCGGAACGCTGACGCCGAACGAACCGGCCTACGTGGAGACCGCCCCGGGTGGCGGGCCGCGTCATTTCGATTTTCACCCATCCGGGAAATTCGCGTACGTGAATCTGGAAATGGCGTCGAAAATAACCGCGTTCGATTTCGATGAAACGAGCGGAGTTCTCACGCCCACGCGAACCGTCTCCACCCTGCCTCCGGACTTCGCGGGGAAAAGCTCGGGCGCCGAAATCCGCGTCTCGGATGACGGGCTTTTCTTGTACGCCTCGAACCGCGGCCATGACAGCATCGCGATCTTTTCCATCGACCAAGGCACGGGCGAACTCACCGCCCTCGGTCATGAATCCACACGCGGCAAAACGCCGCGGCATTTCAACATCGATCCTTCTGGAAAATTCCTGATCGTCGCCAATCAAAACTCGAACAACGTCACGGTTTTCGCCATCGACCCCTCGACCGGCCAGCTCTCCCACACGGGCAACACGGTTGAAGTGCCAAAACCGGTTTGCGTTGTTTTCTCATCCCTATAGAACCATTTGATCCAATGAACATAAAACGCTCCGCGCTCCTCCTGCCCCTCCTCGTCCTATCCGCTTTGGCCGCTCCAAACGAGCCGGACTGGAAAATCGTCACCACCAAATACCCAACTCCCGACATTTTGGTCGCCGGCTACAACGTCTTGGATTTCGGGGCGAAGGGCGACGGGAAAAAAGATTGCACGAAAGCCTTTCAGGCGGCGTTGGACAAGATGCGCGAATCGGGGGGCGGCACCGTGTTCGTTCCTGAAGGAAAATATCTATTCAAAGGTTCCTTGAAAGTTCCCGTGTCCGTCACCCTGCGCGGCGAGTGGCGCGAGCCGACCAAAGAAGACCCCTTCGCGCGCGGGACGATTCTAATGCCGCTCGCGGGAAGAGGAGACGCGGATGGAACCCCCTTCATCACCGTCGACTACTGCGCGGGCGTCAAAGATCTAAACATCTGGTATCCTCTGCAGTCGCACCAAAAGCCCGAGCCCTATCCCTGGTGCCTGATCCAGAAAGGCGGCGACAACGCCACGTTTGAAAACTTGACGCTGGTCAACCCCTATCAAGGCATCCGCATCGGCCCGGGCGGCAACGAGCTTCACCTCATACGCAACGTTTATGGAACCCCGCTGAAAACCGGCATCCAATACGACTCCACGACCGACATCGGACGGCTCGAAAAAATCCGGTTTTCGCCCGACTGGTGGATCGGCAGCGGCCTGCCGAAATCGCCGCGGAAACTGGACTGGATCAGGAAGAACGGGACCGCCATTCACATGCTGCGCTCCGACTGGGAATACGTCGCGGAAGTCGAGATCGACGGCTACGCGCGCGGTTATCTGATTTCGGAAGGCGTCCGCGGAGCGGCCAACGCGCAATTTTATCATCTGATCATCCGCGACTGCGTCACGGCCATGGAAGTGGAAAAAACCAACCCGTTCGGCATGGTCTTCACCGAATGTTATTTCGCGGGCGAGCGACACGGCGTTCTTCTCGACGAGAAGTTCGATTCCTCGGTTCTGTTTTCCACCTGCATTTTCGAGGGCAAGGAAGCGATTCGTTCAAACGGCGACGGCAACATTCTGATGGAGCAATGCCGATTCACGCGCGGCAATATCGTTCTAGAAAAGGGCGCGCTCTCCATCCTCGGCTCCACGATCAAAGACAGCAACAGCCGCGTACTTGTTGGCGAGAACGTAACGGGTGTCGCGCTCTCCGGAAACACCTATCCCAGCGCGCGGTCAATCGTCAACAGCCAAGCCCCTGAAGGAACGGTGCGAACCTCCGACGAAAAACTTCCGCTCATTCCAGTTCCCGACTACCCGCGCGTCGTCGACGTGAATCAGCTGCCAGCCCGCGTCGCGCTGGAGGTGGTCCGCGCCTCCGGCATCGACGATAGCGCCGCCGTTCAAAAAGCGCTCGACGAACAGGCCCGCAAAGGGGGAGGAATCGTGCTGCTGCCCGACGAAAACTACCTGATCAAGGGCCGGCTGAACATTCCCTCGGGCGTCGAACTGCGCGGCGTGCATGACGTCCCGCATCACACCATGGGCGGCGGAAGCATCCTGCACATCTACCCGCCCGACGACGAACCAACCCTGACCATGGAAGCGAAAAGCGGCCTGCGCGGTCTATGCT
>JARFRL010000417.1 GCA_029287275.1 Pontiella desulfatans | reverse complement strand
CGGACGACCTCATCGGCCTGATCACCTTCGCGCGCTACGCCGACACCGTCTGCCCGCTGACGCTCAGCCACGACTCGCTGCTCTACTACATCCGCGGCCTGGAAATCGAAGCGCGCCCGAACGAGGACGGCACCGCTTTTGGCGACGCGGTCACGCTCGCCGCGGCCCGCCTTAAAACCGCGGAGGAGCGCTACGCCACGGACGAGGAGGAAGAGAACGCGGGCTACGAGATCAAGAGCAAGGTCATCATTCTCCTGACGGACGGCAACAACAACTGCGGCCGCCACCTGCCGATGGAAGGCGCGGCGTTGGCCGAGCACTGGGGCGTGCGCCTGCACACCATCGCGATCACCGATCCGCCGGAAATGAAAACCATCCAGACGCCGACCGGTCCCGTTGAGGTCGAGGAGGAACCGCTCGTGCAGGAACGTATTCTCGAGAAGATGGCCGAGACCACCGGAGGCATCTACCGCCGCGCCACCGACGAGGCGTCGCTCCGCGACGTCTACGCCGAGATCAACGCCATGGAAACCTCCGAGATCGAGACCGACCGCTATCATGTTTACACCGACGTCTTCCAGCCGTTCGCCGCGCTGGGGCTGCTCCTGCTCGTTGGCCACGCCGCGCTCACCACCACCTGGCTCAGGAGGATTCCCTGATGCCCGTCCACTTCTACAACCCGTCCGCCTTGTTCTGGCTTTGGCTCGTGCCGGTCGTCGCGGGGCTGTTCGTTCACGCCGCGGTCAAACGCAAGCAGGCGATCAAAGCCTTCGGCGCGGAAACGCTGGCCATCAGCCGCAAACGCGAGGCGTTCGGCGCGTGCGCCGCGATCGCCCTCGCGATTCTCGCGCTGGCCCGCCCCGCGTGGAACCTGGAGGAGCAACAACTTCAGGAAAGCGGCCGCGACGTCATCTTCCTGCTCGACGTGTCGCGCTCGATGCTGGCGGAGGACATGCACCCGAACCGGTTGGAAAACTCCAATACCGCCATCCTTGATTGCGTGGCGGGCCTTTCCGGCGACCGCGTCGGGCTGGTGCTGTTCGCCGGCTCGGCGGAGCTGCGCTGCCCGCTGACCGTCGATTACGACTACTTCCGGATGGCCCTGCGCCAGGCCACGCCCGACAGCGTCGCGGCGGGCGGAACCATGATCGCCCACGCCATCGAACGCGCCGTCGACAAGCTGATCGATCCGGAAAAACCGGGCCTGCAGGATATCATTTTGATCACCGACGGCGAGGACCTGATCGAAGGGCCCGACGAGGTGGAGGCCGTCGCCAAGCTCGATGAAGCCGGCGTCCGCCTCATCGCGATCGGCTTGGGCGACCGCGCCCGCGGCAGCCGCATCTCACTGGAGGACGAGGAGTCGGGCGCGCGCTCGTTCATGAAGCACGGCGGCACCGAGGTCTGGACCAAGCTCCATTCGGAAACCTTGCGGCGCATGACCGCGGCGGTCGAAGACGGCGTCTACTTCGACGTCGCGAACGGCCCGTTCGACCTCGCGCGGATTTATCGCCAGATCATGGAACACGCCCAACGCGCCGCCACCGACGC
>JARFRL010000396.1 GCA_029287275.1 Pontiella desulfatans | reverse complement strand
GAATAAGGCTTATTTTATGTGAAATGACAGTAGACAACGCGAAAAATTCGGGTATGTTATTCGCTCCTTTCGAGGAACCGGTGGAGTAGCGAAGCGGTCAAACGCAGCAGACTGTAAATCTGCCCTCTTAGAGTTCGATGGTTCGAATCCATCCTCCACCACCATTGTGGAAACCCCAGTAAAACTTAGGTTTTACTGGGTTTTTTTATTACTTGCACCGCATGATTCCGGAAGATTCCTTCCCTACGGCTCCAATCCCTTCCACTCCATTCCGAACTGTTTAACCCCCGAATAACCTCACAAAACGGCCGTCGGGGTAGGTGGAGCGCTTTGACGCTTCCTCTTCAAAAGAGAGACGAACACCATTCATAGTCTTCCGCGTCGCTTGAGTATTAGCAGAGAAGCATCGACGACGTCTCAAGGGCAGCGGGGTCTCCTCAAGGGAGCGCTGATTTCGCCTAGTTCTCCAAAAGGACAAGGGGCAGATGGGGACTTATCCCGCGACAGCGTCACTCTGGTTCATTTCCCTTAGTGATTGTTCAAGCTCCTTCTCCATCTTGCCGTCGATTTTATAGAAGAGGGTTACCACCGCGGTTGCCACCGCGAAGCCGGCCGGGATGAAGCTCATCAAAAGGCGCAGAACATGGTTGGTTTCCGGAGACTGATCAACATTTGAAACGAAGCCCGAAATCCCGAGAATCCACATGGCCACCGCCGGACCGATCGACCAACCGATTTTTTGGGAGGCCGTGCCGGCCGAGAAAATAATGCCGGTGGAACGGTGCCCGAATTTAACCGCGCCGTAGTCGGCCGTGTCCGCGATCATGGACCAGAACAGCGGCATCATCGGGGCGGCGACGAACGCCATCAGAATCTGATTGGCGACCATCAGAGCAAACGATTCTTTTGGAATAAAATAGAACCAGGCCAAGAGCACGGCGAAGAGCAGGTTCAGGATGATGTAGGCCTTTATCTTTCCGCCGATCACCGAGCAGATCCATTTAGCGAGCATGACCGCGATCACGGCCGCGATACTGTTGTACAGCAGAAGCGCCGTGCCCCAGTCTTCGCGCCCGGGCACATATTTGAAGAAGTGAAGAATGGTGCTCGCGCGAATCGCCTGGCTCATGACCGTCAGGATACTTATCGCGATAATCATCAGCCAGGGCCCGTTTCTGCCCAGCTCCTTGATTTCCTCCCGGAAGGGCTCATGCTTTTTTTCGACCGAACGGATGCGCTCCGTACTGGTTTTAAAGGTGATGAAAAACAGCCCTCCGGCCAGCAAAGCCAAAACGGTTACCGCCGCGGTATACCCGAGCTGGTCATTGCCCCGACCGAAGAAACCCACCATAATCGGGAGCAATAACGTGACCGAAAATATCCCGACATTGGCACCGATAAAGCGGAAGGACGCCAGCACCGTGCGCTCCTCCGACTTCGCGGTCATCACTCCCATCAAGGCCCCATACGGTACGTTTATCATGGTGTACACCATCATCATCAGCGTATAGGTCACATAGGCATAGACCAGTTTTGCGTTCGGTCCTAAATCAAAGGTCGTAAACGTCAGGATCCCAAGGATCATATACGGTGGAATCATCCAGAGCAGCCACGGACGGAATTTGCCCATTTTGCTAGTCGTACGATCGGCGATCGCGCCCATGATCGGATCGTTGACCCAGTCCCAGGTGCGCGTCAAAAACAGCATCGTCCCCAACGCGGCGGCTGTAATTCCGAAAACGTCGGTGTAGAAGATGGCCATGAAATTCATGAAGATACCGAAGTACAGGCAGGAGGCCATGTCACCGGCGGCATAACCGAACTTTTCACCCCATCCGAGTTTGACGGCGGGATCGAGTTTGGCTGAAT